>CAYOTE010000048.1:0-12354 GCA_964406785.1 uncultured Clostridia bacterium | reverse complement strand
AATCCCTACATTGCAAAATAGTTAGACTATTCTTCATTTAGCTCAATCTTTTAACTTGTTATAATAGACTTCTTGGACATTTCTCTACAATTTTGATGAAAAATTCAGGTAATACCTGAAACTTTAATATCCACCCTGAATGTGTAAGATTGAAATTATTCTTTATGATTTGAGCAAGGGGTTGTACTTAGCAAATACAACCCCTTATTAAAAGTTATTTCTGTTTAAGTAATCCTCTAATTGTTACTATTAAATCATCAGGATCAATAGGCTTTTCCATGAATTTTTCAACAGGCATAAAAGCACCGTCTCTTTCCATATCAAACTTAAATTTTGTCCTTTGATTTACGGCTGTTGCAAGAATTATGGGAATATTTTTATACTTCTCATTACTCTTTAAAAATATGGCAAAATTAAAGCCGTCACTGTCTTTTTCAATCATTACATCCAAGACAATCAGAGCTATGTCATTTTTTTCAAGTATTTCCTTTGCAACACCAATATTTGTTGCTGCTACGACCTCATAGTCATTATGCTCTAAAACAATTTTTCTTGATTCCAGTATATCTATATCATCATCAACTACTAAAATTTTTTGATTCATTTTTTAATTCCTCCTAAATTTTTTTTTCTTCTTGATTAAATTCGATTGTGTCAATCATAACACCATCACCCGATATAAAATCCCTTGTATAAGAACTACACTCAGGACATAAATCAAATATATCATTTAACTCGTACTCACAACCACATTCACAAACGACCTTTGCCTTAACTTCTGAAATTCTAATTGAAACATTCTCAAGCTTTTCTTCCTTTAAAATAGTTTCTAAACCAAATTGAAGCGAATCTATGACAGTACCTGAGAAATTGCCCGAAAGAATATTAATTGCAATAAGAGAATTATAATTTTCACTATAATTTGTTTTAATAGTATTTATTATATCTTTTGCAATTGCAAACTCATGCATTATAATCTCCCGATATTGCCTCATTATATACATCCGATATTAAAGAGTTTAAAGATGTAGAAACATCTTTACTCAATTTCTCCGACATCTTAACTTCAGCGACTTGAATTCCATAGATTACAATACTTATCCCATCGGTTTTTTTTAAAGCACTTGCCTGCTCAAGAAACGCAATCAAATCAAATTCGTGAAGCGAGTATCCTTTATTTTGCTTTAAACTCTTAACCTGATTTGGAGTAAACTTCTTATATTCACCGGGTTTTAAGCCTAAATTACCTGCGTCTATGAAGATGACTTTTTTTCTATCTTCAAATTGATGCAAAAGGTTCATTCCCGGTGTACCGGCATCAATAATGTCAACGCCGTCAAGTCCTGTTTTTTCTCTTAGAAGTTCAGTAGCATGCATACCTGCCCCCTCATCACCAAGAAGGTAATTGCCGAGACCGATAATTGCCGTTTTATTTCTTACCATAGCCTGATTTCAAACTATTTAAATTCAATATTCAAATAATGAGTTGAGCATGAGATACAAGGATCATAAGCTCTAACAAGCATTTCCATTCTGAATTGTAATTCCTTAGCACCAAGATGTTTCATTTCAGGAACCATCTTTTCAAAGTCCAATTGAATATTATTATGGTTTAAATTAGTAGGTATTACACAATTTGCGTGAACACATAATCCGTTATCATCATATTCATATTCATGAAAGAGTATTCCACGAGGTACTTCAACCGAACCTGAACCCTTACCGGCTTTAACTTCAAAATTATCATCTTCAACTTTTAGCTCCTTTGCCAATAACCAGTCAATGCACTCTATGGACTTTTCAACAGCAAAGACGCATTCAACTACTTGAGCTATATTATTCATATAAGGATTATAATTAACACCGTTTAAGCCCAACATTTCAGCAACTGATTTTGATAATTCCGTGAGTTGCTTATAGTTATTATTATATCTTGCCAAGGCACCTACCATAAAGGAATCTCTATTAAACTTTCCGTACTTTGCTGTTGACTGAGAAACTACAAACTCATTAACAATATCCTTATATCCTGAAACAGGAAGAGGCTTTTTAATATCGGTTGTCATACAGTCACCTTCATAGAAGGCATAATCCTTACTATTGGTAAGTGAAAGATACTCTGTCTCTCTTGTAAAATCGGGTAACTCTCCGGCTAAGGACTTAATTACCTCTGCTAAAGCCTTTAAATCGTCAACAGAAGCCACTAATCTATCCTTTAATTCCTGTAATTGCTTTTTCTCAGGCATTTTTGAGAACTTACCGACTCTTGCTCTTATTGGATGTGTTGTTCTACCGCCTACAATATTACAAAACTCGTTTGCTAATCTATGTATCTTAGTTACGAGTAATACAACATCCGTATGAGTCTTTATAAGCGGAAGTACACTTCCAACTTTTAAAAGGTCGGGCGTTACAAGGTATCCAACATGAAGGATATGACTTTGGAGTGTTTCTCCGTGTTTCAATAATTCTCTAAGTTTTACGGTTGTATCGGATATTTTAATATCCATTGCCTGCTCTGTTGCCTTAAGAGAGGCTAATGTATGCCCGATAGAACAAATACCACATATTCTCGAAGTTATTGTTGCAACCTCATGATACTCTCTATTCACAACCATAGCTTCAAAAAATCTTGGAGCTTCGGGTACCTGCCATTGAACTACATCGGGCTTTCCCGCTTCAAGGTCAACTTTAATATTACCATGCCCCTCAACTCTGGTAATGTGATGAACATCAACTTTTATATTTTCACTCATTTTTTTACCTCCGGATCAACGCCAAACAGGTTGATTTTTCTTTTTATTTCGTCAACGGTATAATTGTACTTTTCAAGAATTTCGTGCATTGCATCCTTATTAGGATTATCTACCGTTCCTCTACAGGCCTCACAGGGAACTCCGTTAGAAGGACATATTGCATTACAACCCGCTCTTGTAAGAGGTCCGAGACATATCTGTCCTAAGTCAAAGAGACACTCATTCTCCTGTAATTTACACTCAACGCAGACAGGATAATTCGGAAGCTTAGGCATAATCCCAAGACTTATCTCTTTTACAAATCTTAAAAACTCATCCTTATTTATAGGACATCCCGGCAAATACAAATCAACCTTAACAACCTCGTTAACAGCCTTTGTATGGTAGGTATTGAGATGAGGCATATTATAACTGTCACCATAAACAATTTTTTTTACATCATCAAGATTACTGTACGCATTTTTCAATTTTGGTATTCCGCCTGAAACGGCACATTGTCCTAATGCAACAAGTACTTTAGTTCTTGCTCTTACATCCTTTATCCTTTCTTCATCCTCGTCTCTTGTTATCGCACCTTCAATAAAGGCAATATCATATGCCGGTGCCTTACCTGTCAAAACTTCTCTGAACTCAACAATATCAACAAGCTCAGCTAAGCCGATAACATCTTGTTCAAGATTTGCAATTTGAAGTTGACAACCTTCACAACTTGCAAAATCAAAAAATGCAACTTTTGGTTTAGCTCCCATTAGATCGCCTCCTTTAAATGTTTTATATCTTCGTAATAAAAAACAGCACCATCCTGACAGACATAAATATTATCCATCTGACAATGTCCGCATTTACCAACGCCACATTTCATTCTTCTTTCCAACGAAACAATAATACGTTTATCTGAAAAGTCTAAATCATGCAAACTCATTATAACAAATTTATACATTACCGGAGGTCCTACAATAATAGCAAAGGTGTTTTTAGGATCAATATTCGGTATTTTAGGAAATAATGTTGTTATTACACCAACATTTCCATCCCATTGTCCTGACTCACAAGTATCAACAGTTTCGATAAAATTAACATCATCTCTTTTCTTCCACTCTTCAATTTCATCAATAAATAATCTTTGATTCGGATCCTTGCAACCGAACATAATTGTAATATCCTTATAATCACTTCTATGCTCAAGTGCATATTTTATTGCAGATCTCGCAGGAACTAATCCAATTCCGCCTGTAACAAAGAGAAGGTTTTCGCCTTTTAAATTATTCATCGGAAAAGATGTTCCGAAAGGTCCTCTTATTCCTACACTATCTCCGGATTCGAGACTGTGTATGGCATTTGTAACCGTACCTGCATTTCTGATAACCATTTCAAAAGTATTATCTCCCGTTGCCGGTGAGGATATAGAAATCGGAGCTTCCCCTATACCGGGTATTGATATTTCAACAAACTGTCCGGGTAAATGTCCGAGAGGATGGTTTTTAAGTTCAAATACAAAAAAACTGTCAACATCAGTCATCTTTTTTTTCTCTTTTAAAATCGCTACCTCGGGTAAATAAATTGATTCTTCTTGTATTTTCGTACCGCATTCACAATTTTCACACATTATTCTCTCCTTAATTATTATCTTCTATATATTTTAGAATTTTTACCGGGTTTGCAATATCCGCTGTACATGAATAAGCACATCTTCCGCAACCGACACAACCGAAGGAATGAAACTTTTCCGGTAATCCTTTTCCCTTTCTAAATATTCTATGCCTGAAACGTTCACCTTTTTCTTTTCTGAAATTATGCCCGTCAGCACATACGGCAAAGCTTTCTAACATACAACCGTCCCATGTTCTGACTCTTGTCCCGTCCTGAAGCGATAACTCAACTTCTTCAGATACATCAAAACAGTAACACGTTGGACATACAAGTACACAAGAACCGCAAGAAAAACATTTCTCGCCTAAGTCTTCCCATACCTTATGTGCATAATTCTTAACAAGATAATCGGAGACAAGTTCTGTTGGAATAGGTATCTTTTGATCGTCTTTAACCTTATTTTTACCCTCGTCTATCTCAGTAAGAGAGTAATCATTTTTGGTAAAATTTCCTTCTTTTAGGTAGCTTTTACCCTTTTCCGTAACAATTTCAACAACATAATCATCACCCATATCAACAAGCATTAAATCAGCCGTTTTGTATGCCTGATCCTTCAATACCGATTTAGAAAATCTGTATTTAAAATACTTTGTGGGGTAAAGGCCGATAAGGAGCGAATTTCCCCTTTTTCTCATGTAGTGTTCGTCTCTCTCTCCCTCCGAGAAAGCCCTATCCATGAGATAAAGTGCGGCAAGATCATAGTAGTGAACGCCTACAAGAGTAAGCTTATCACATTGATTTACAGCAGTATAGGATTCAGCATCCTTTGGCTTAAATTTTAGTAATACTTCTCTTGGCGGTTGAAAATATTTTTTGGGAGGTAACATTGTTACATCATAATCCATCTCTAAATCATCGACTGAATCAAGATCTGAGAATGAATAATGTGAGCCCTTTTTTACAACGCCAATGGTTCTTTCATTAGAATTTTTAATCTTTTTCTCAATAAAAGTTCTAAAGTCATTCTTTGAAATTTTCATAACTTCCATACAGCACTCCTTATAGTTAAATTCATAACGTTTAAATTATAACAACTTGTTTACGTTTGTCAATAATAAAAATACAAAAAAAATTTTTTCAAATTTCTAAAATGTGCATTAATTTATTGTCAATATCATTGTTAAACCTGAAACTTTAATCAAAATCTACTGTAATACCCAATAAGCCCATTCTAACCACGTTAAGCTCAATCGACTTCATTTCAAAATAGTGGAACTATATTTCATTCGTCTTAATCACTTAACTTGTTATAATAGTCTTCTTGGACATTTCGCTACAATTTTGATAAAAATTCCAGGATAAACTAAAAATGTAGCGTAGAACGTTTAAGCCTAATTGATAATTATTTATTCTTTGAAGACTTTTTTTTTTAGAGGTTGTTCAGCAAAGAATCCCCATTTCCAAAATATTACTCCGGACGAGTTTTTTTTTAGAGCTTCTTTATAACTTTTTCTTAAAGTATCGTAAGTAATAGGTTGTTTTAAATATTCCCTATTCACTTGAATGCTGGGTATTATAGGTTTATCGGTAAGTTTTGACATATCATTTACTACCAAGCTTATCCATTCAGGATTTCTCTTTAACATATGCCAGTAACACATAGGTGAAATATAATCGACGTATTTTGATAATTTTTTAATATCTTGTCCGGCAATGAGTTTTATGCCACTGTCATAATCTTTGTCTCTCCATGGAATAATGTGAGCATTTAACATTATATCCGGTTTTAATGATTTAGCTGCTTCTGAAATATCTCTTACCATGGAAGAGATAATATCGGTTTTACGGTTTACCCAATCTTTTTTATGATTTTTTAAAATCCATTTTGTCTTATCTTCTCGCTTTTTCAAATTGGATGGAATTTTAAAGCCACTTGCCTTTTCATAACTACTTAGGCATTTATCACAAAAGCATGTATTTCTTAAAGGATCTAATTTTGTGTTTTTAAAAATTTTTTCCCAATAGACAAAATATCTTATAAAATCAATACTTATACCGTCGGGGTTATATGTGTTTATTATTTTTTTTAACTCATCAATTTTACCTTTGCGGTATTTTACATTGACAGGACAGGCAAAATGTAGCCATTCGTCTTTTGCTATATTTCCGTAGCCGTCTAATGCATAAAGGCTTTTATTTTTAAAAGCTTGGTCGAGATTGCAAAAAACAGGAAAAACAATAAATGTCTTTATAGCAAATTTTTTTGCAATAGTATAGAAGCTTTTATTTTTAGCTAACTCTTCTCCAACTAAAACCGTATTTATTCCAAGTGACTTAAATTCCTTAAAAAGTTTATGCAAATCACCATCATATCTATATATTTTAACACCTTTTATTTTTTCTTTTAAAACCTTTCCTGTTAAAACGGACGAAACAAAAACAAAAATCAGCAATAATATTATTTTTTTTTTCACAAATACCTCCTGAAAAATTTACTTATCTATATTCATAATATATTTTTTAATTAATGGTTGTTTCGGATTAATGGTTAAAGATTTTGAAAAAAATATTTTCGCATTAACCTTGTCAGATAATTTCAAATAACATAAACCTGTTAAATTTAATAAGTTAATATCTTTGTCAAAATGTTTGACGGCATTATTAAAATATGGCAAAGCTTTCCTGTAATTTCTTTTTAGAACAAATATTTTACCTTTATACAAATTATATTCAAAGTTAAATTCCTTTATATTTTTAATCGTCTCAATAATTTTATCAGCCTTTGTCGGTTTATTTAACAGTAGTAAAAAATCTAAATAATTTTTTAATTCACTATAAAGTTTAGGGTTTATCCCATAGCCTTTTTCATAATAATGATAGGCAAGTTTAAACTTATTCATATTTTTGCATATTAAAGCAATTCTGTAATAATACAGTCCCATGTCCTTATAATTTAAGCCATCCATCATTTCAACAGGATGATTAACAAAAACCAAAGGTGAAATGGAAAAGTACGTTTTATAAGTTTTAACGGGGGATTGATTTTTTGAATACAGAGTAACTTTGATATCAAAATCAGAAGAAAAAAGATTTTCACTTAAATTTATGATTATAGCTCTTTTATTAAATAAGTCTTTTGCCTTGTATGTATATAATTTATTGTATTTTGAATGCTCTGAAATAGATTTTACCTTTACTACGAGTTTATTATTTGTAATTTTGTTAGCATTCATTATCGGTATTATCAGGTGGATTTTATCTTTTGTGGAGTATGTATTACCGCTATCGACACTTATTATTTTATTGTTGAATAAGAAAGGTCTGAAGATTTGTTGATTAGATTTTACAATACGGTATCCTATAAAAGGTTTACCAATCATCAAACCCTTATCATTAAAATCCACATTAATCTTTTTTTCAAGATATGAAAATTCATTGTTTATCGAGTTTTTGAGATAAATTGTTAATTTATAATTACCGTTTATTATAGGGAACATATCATCAATGGCTATTCCCATTTGTTTAATCTTATTGGTAAAATCATCTTTATTAAATGTCAATGAGAATTTTTTATCATACTTATATACGATTTTATTTTTATGTTTTAAAATTACGTTCAAGGTTAATGCAGCAAAATATTTATCATACTCGTTAGAATACTCAAAAGATATTTTTTTGGGTTTTACTGAAAAATGTAATAAATGCAGTTTTGTTATCGGATCTTTTATAATGGTATATGTAAAATTACTTCTAAGTATATTGTAATTTTGTCGAACATTTACAATACCCTTAAATTGGTTAAATTTATTGGCATAGTACGTATCAATCCTTTTTTTAGGTGATTCCAATACCTTTGCGAGTACTAAACTATTACTTACAAGTGGAAGCATTATACTTTTTCTTCCGGGAATTACCGAGAAAGCAGGACCTGCTAATTGAGGTGCAAATTTTATTAATTTTTTATATATCTTCTTATAATCGTACTTTCCGAACGAAGTTTCAACATTATCAAGAAGAGATGCCGGACCGTCAGTGGAAGGATCATATAAAACATACTCACCAAATCCGTTTCTTTTAAAAAAAGTTATTGTTAAATTTTTAGGGACACCGGGAATATTAATGCCGTAATAATCCCATACAATTGCCGGATATAGTCCGTTGATATGATCAAACTTTTCTATTTTTTGAGGTTGTCCGAGTGTTAAGTACATCCTACCCATATCAGTTTGCCATCCTTTTCTTGGAGTTCCCCTCCCAAAATGTTTATTGACATACTCATACCTTTTTATAAAATCATTTTTGTACTCGTTAATTTCAGTCCCGTTAGTAGGGTCTCTTTGTTTCCAAAAAAGTTTTATAAAACCATACTTATCCTTATCGGACTTAAGTTGCAGAAAAATCTTTTTCTCCGTAGGTGTTAAAATATAATGAACAAGTTCTAACCATTTGGTATAATTCAAATCGTATCTTTTAAAGTTTATCTGCGAGTAAGAAAAAATGGAAAATACAAAAAGAAATATAACACAAAATATAATCTTATTAATATAGGTGCTTTTCATATTATTAAAATTATCATAGGTAACGATTATTGTCAATAATTTTAGGATTTTTGAGGCATGGTATATGATAAAACTATATTGCAGTGAAGTTTTATGAAAATTTCAGGAATTTAGAAAAATTTAGATATTTTGCATTTATGACATATAATGATATTATTAGCATTAAAAGAAAAAATATTATTACGTATAAAAGGAGAAACTATGAGTAATATTGAAAAAGAAGAAAAATCTGAAGGTATAATCAAACAATTGATACAACCGTTTATTGATCTTGCCCATACATCAAGAGCTTTGTTTGGCGTTAATTTGGTATATGTAATTGAGGGACTTTGCTATTTTGGTATTGTAGGGCTTCTTGCAATATATTTTAATGAGTATATTGGTTTAAACGATATTGTAGCCGGAAGAATGGTTGGCTTGTTGACCGGTGGTATTACGCTTGCTATGTTATTTTTAGGTGCTACCGTTGACTGGATAGGAGTAAGAAAGGCACTTTTAATTTCACTATTCTTTATGCTTTTAGGAAGATTAGGTTTAGCTTTAGCTCCTTCTTTTGGAATTCCCGGTTTATGGAATTCAGCACATATTATTGCTATGTTTGGAATTTTAGGTATCATTTTAGGATATGGTATATTTCAACCTGCCGCATATGCTGCCGTTAAAAAATTTACTGATAAAAAAACAGCCGCTATGGGCTATGCTATGTTGTATGCCTTAATGAATTTGGGCGGTTTTTTACCGGGTTTGATATCTCCTCCTATTAGGAAGGCATTTTCAATAAAGGGAGTTTTTATTGTATATTCTATTCTTACCGTTGTAGGGCTTTTAAGTATTAGTTTAATAATTACAAAAAAAGCAATTAAAACGGCTAGGAATAATCTTGATGTGTCTGATGAAGAAGATGAAGAAAGGAGTGAGATGGATGCAATGAGTACTTCTGAGAAACTAAAATATTATATGAAGAATTTTCCGTTAAGAGATACAAGGTTTCTCTTTTTTATCTTTATTCTTATTCCCGTACAAACATTATTCGCTCATAATTGGTTAACAATACCTCAATATACAAGCAGAGCCTTTGATGGTTTTGTACAGAGTAATTTTGAGTTTTTTGTAAATCTTAATCCTATATTTATCTTTATTTTAACACCCATTGTTGCTGCATTAACTATTAAGAAAAGTGCATATAAGATGATGATAATAGGAACAACAGTTATGGCTTTACCTACATTTTTTCTTGTAATCGGACCGAATATATATTCTTTAATGGCGTATATCATTGTTATGACTATTGGTGAGGCTATGTGGCAACCAAGATTTCTTCAATGGGTTGCTGAAATAGCACCTAAAAATATGACCGGAATTTATATGGGAATTGGTCAGTTTCCATGGTTTCTTACAAAGGTATTAACAAGCTTATACTCAGGCTGGTTTTTAATGAATTACTGCGGTAAGGATATGCCGCTTGAGAATATGGATACGGAAAAAATGTGGTTTATATACGGTTTAATTGCAATTATAACTCCAATAGGCTTAATTATTGCAAGAAAATGGATGATTGTAGGCTTTAAAGAAAAAAATTAAATTATAAAAATTATTATAATAGGGATGGTTTTTATTGTTTTCAATTTTCGTGTCAGTTATTACGTTAAAAGTCAACATAAAAAAGCCCAAAAAATATAATTTTTTTTAACTTGCATTTTAGTGTTATTTATTGTAAATTATTTTCGGCAGGTGTGATGATCCCGCATTGAATGATATTATCATTTTGGGACTCTGCCTGCTGTAACGATAATTTTCTTTCATCCTCTTCGTTTTTTATTTTTTTTCTATGCCTTGTTGAGATCGGTGCATTGTTATCGAAGTCTTGAAACCTTCTGTTTTTGCTTATTTTCGGATTGGTTTTTCTTTTTTCATATTTTATTACGTTCATTCTGTCAATGTCAGCGTCATATTGTGTTTTATTCGTAAGCATTCCATAAATCATTCTGGTAACTTTGTGCATTAAAATTCCAACAGCGGAGAGCTTCGCTTTTCCTTTTTTAACGTATTCATCGTATAACTCTTTAATTCTTAAATTATGGTTTATTGCACTAAAAACGATGTTAAAAAGTAATCGTCTTGCTTCAACGCTTCCCTGTTTACTCATATGATTACCCTTTTTCTTATCGCCACTTTCTCTAAATATCGGATGCAATCCAAAATATGAAGCTAAGTGTTTTGCTGATGGGAATCTCTTGATATCTCCTATTTTAAGCAATAATCCTGTAACTGAATAATCTCCAATTCCTATAAAGCTGGTTAATAGCTCTATCTCTTTGCTATGAGTTAATTTCATCTTTTTAATTAGAGTTTCTTTTTGAACTTTTATCGTTTTTTGCAGTAATATAATTTGAGATACAATTGATGTCGTTATAAAATCAGAACCTTCCGCTTCTAAGGATGCAATACTCTGTTTTGCTTCTTTTCTGAGTAATTTAGCTTTGTCTTCTGTTAGAGACGGTATTTTTGATATAGATTTAACTGATGCTCTTGATAGTTTTTCAGCTGTTGGATATTTTTGTATAAGTTTTAAAAACCACTCAGGCTTAGCACTTGTATTGTATTTTAAGAGTTGAGGATGAATCCCAATTGGATTGAGCCTGCACAAATTAATTTTATTTTTCTTATTTGCATCATAAAACAAATTAGAAAAAAACTTAAACCAATTATTCTAATATCCTCCTGTACTTTCTAAAGCCACATATAGCTCAACTTCTGGGTTTTTTACAAATACATTATCAATGATCTTTTTTAATTGATTATGACCTAATGAAGTATCATCCAATTGAAAATTTTCCAATACAATATTCTCGTCAGAATCAAGAATTATAAAATCACAATAACCTTTACTTACGTCTGAACCAATAAATAATTCTTTCACAACAACCTCCTTGTTAATTAATTTTTTTAATCCTCAGGCATAAACAGTCTTGTATATACGGTGTCAAGCACCAAATTATTACTCGCTTTCTACCTGATAAAAGTGGAGAAACTGACACACGGTATCGCTGATAATTTATATCAAGTACCAAGACACGAACCTCCTATCTTTATCAGAGTAACAAAATTAAATATTTTTATAAATACTTTAACCATGTTTTACTCAATAAAATGCTCGGCTCTTACATTTAATATATAAAACATATTAAATAATAAAAACCTTAAAAACATCATACAAGGCACAAAAGGTGAGAATTGCTTTTTTTTAAAATATTACTTTTTTAAAATCAGTAACTATATAGGACAATTATAAAACAGTCGAAAGTTAAAAGTAGCAAGTTTCAAGAAAAACAATCAAAGCCTTTTAAGAAATCCAACAGGATTTATAAAAAAATTCCACCAGCCTGTAGCATGAGGCATGGAGCCTGAGGCAAAAAAAATCTTTGATTTTTTTTACATACAGTTGACAA
>CAYOTE010000047.1:0-12456 GCA_964406785.1 uncultured Clostridia bacterium | reverse complement strand
AAGGGTAAAACCGTAGCAATTGGAAAGGCAAATGTAATCAATAATTTCTGTATTGGAATACAGTCAAATGAGGCAAGGTGTACGAGTTGTCATATTGGTTACGGCTGGAAGGATAAAAATTTTGATTTTACCGATGAGTCAAAAGTTGACTGTCTTGTTTGTCATGAACAGACGGGTACATATAAAAAATTTCCGGCTGGTGCAGGATACCCTGTTGGTGGTAATATAGGCTCTCTTGCAAATAAAACAGAGGTGGTCTTTAAGGGTAATAAGAAGACGTATTATAAGCCTGATTATAGTAAGGTGGCTCAAAGCGTTGGAACTCCTACAAGAAAAAATTGTGGTACATGTCATTTTTTTGGTGGTGGCGGTAATGCAATTAAACACGGTGATCTTGATAAATCGCTAACAAAACCAAAAAAAGACATAGATGTTCATATGGGTGTTAATGGTGCAAATATGTCATGTGTAGATTGCCATATTGCTGATAAGCATGATATTAAAGGACAGCTTTATACGGTATCGGTAGAAAATAAAGATAGAATTAACTGTGAGAAATGTCATACGAATAAACCTCATACGGGGAAAATGTTTTTTGAAAATTACCCCGAACGAACTTCGGAAAAGTATAAAAATCATCTTTTGAAAGACTCAACGCCTAATATTAATTTTATCTCTAAATTACTTGATAAACATACCTCAAAAATAGCATGTCAAACTTGTCATATTCCAAAATTTGCAACAACATATAAGACTAAAATGTGGTGGGATTGGTCTAAGGCAGGTAAAAAGGTAAACGGAAAAGGACTTGTTAAAAAGGATAAAGAAGGATATTTGACATATCATTTCAAGAAGGGTGAGTTTAAAATGGAGAAGAATGTTAAGCCTGAGTACTATTGGTTTGACGGAGAGGTAGGTCATATTATGAGTGGTGATAAAATTGATCCTTCAAAGCAACCAATTGAGATGAATACAATAAACGGTGCCTGTGGTGCAAAAAATGCAAAAATTTGGCCGTTTAAGGTTATGAGGGGGAAACAACCTTACGACATTGAAAATAATCTTATAATTACACCTAAGCTATTTGGTAAGAAGGGTTCGGGAGCATATTGGGCTGAGTTTGATTGGCAAAAATCTGCTGCCGCCGGTATGAAGTATGTAAATTTACCTTTTAGTGGAAAAATAGGTTGGGTAGAGACAAAAATGTATTGGCCTATAACTCACATGGTAAAGGATAAAAAAGATGCATTAAGTTGCGGTCAATGTCATAGTCGAAACGGAAGATTAGAAGGTCTTGAAGCCTGTTGGATTCCTGGAAGAGACAATAATAAAACATATGATTTTTTGGGCTTATTATTGATTATACTATCTTTCTTAGGTGTTGGTGTTCATGGCTTTTTAAGAGTTATTACATCTAAAAAATAGGGGAGATAAAGATGATTAAAAAAGTATATATGTATAAACGGTTTGAGAGGTTTTGGCATTGGACTCAAGCTTTTCTTATCGGTTTTCTTGCCTTAACAGGTTTTGAAATACATGGGACATTCAGTCTTTTCGGTTTTAAAAAAGCGGTTCTTTTACATAATAGTGCCGCTTTTGCACTGATAACTTTGATTGCTTTTGCTATTTTTTGGCATTTTACAACCGGAGAATGGAAACAATATGTACCAACGACAAAAAAATTATTAGATCAGGTTAAATATTATTTGATAGGTATTTTTAGAAATGAAGCTCATCCTGTTGAGAAAGTTGCCGATTCAAAATTAAATCCACTTCAAAGACTTACCTACATTGGTTATAAAATATTTATAGTGCCTGTTATGGTTATTACGGGATTGGTATATTATTTTGTTGCACATGGAGATATGGTCATAAAATCAGTTAAAACAATTGGCACGGTTCATGTTATAGGTGCTTTCTTATTAATTGCATTTACTATCATACATGTTTATATGACAACTACAGGACATACAATTTTCTCAAATCTTAAATCAATGATAACAGGTTATGAGGATATGGAAGTAAAGGAAGAAGAAACATAATATTTTTAAATAAGAATATTATAAATATAATTGAAATTTTATACTGTCTGGTATGATTGGTTTTATCGGGCAGTATAAAAAACATGAAGCCTGAAATTTCCATCAAAATTGTAGCAAAATGTCCAAGAAGACTATTTAACAAGTTAAGCGATTAAGACTAATGAAACATGGTTATACTATTTTGAAATGAAGACAATTGAACTTAACGCAGTTAGAATGGACTTATTGGGAATTACAGTAGATTTTGATTAAAAATTCAGGTGAAAAATAAAACTGGACTTATCTATAAATATATTTAATTTCTTTGTCATATATTTGTAGAACGAGAGCCTCTTAAGATTTTTACTTGTATAATTTTGTCTAAAAAAGATATATTTTTGATTTTAATGAAAGTTCGTTGTGTATTTCAATTTTATTTAAAAAGATATGAAGTATCTTTGTAAGATTAGTTTGGTTTATCTTATTTATTGAACGCCATTTGTTATTTGATGGGGAGTTACAGAATATCCAATCTATTAATTGCAATTCATATTCATTAAGAGTGTTTTTCTCTGTTGTGGCACAATTTTTACACAAAACACCTCTATAATCATCTCTTAAAAATGCAAGCTTTGTATTTTTTTTAAAGCAATTATAACAGATATTGGTTTTGAACATTAGACCTTCAATTTTTAAAAACCAAATTACAAAATATGTTAATAAAAATTTAATATCAACTTTTTGTTCTCTACTTTTAATTATTGAATCCAATAATCTGTATATTCTTGAATTAATTTGATTTTCCGGTATAGCTCTTTGAAGAATTTCAGCCATAAGATAAAAGTAAAAAATATCGTTTGAATTTGCTATGAGATTGAAATTACTTTTAATGATTTCGCCTTTAGATATTGTAATAATATTTTTTAATTCTTTCCAATTATATATGAAATGACCTTCTGTGAATAATTCAAAAACAGAGCCGAATCGATTTTTATTTTTATTTGCTCCAGGTGCAATTCCTTTTTTAACACCCTGTGTTTCAGTTAATAAATAAACAAGTTTATCTTGCTCGCCAAATGATTTACTCCCGATAACAAAAGCATTTGTCTCAGAAATAGGCATTATGTACTTTTTTATTTAATTAAAAAAATAGTTGCAAGACCTAAAAAGCTTAATAGTCCCATAACATCGGTCGTCATAGTTACAATCATACCTGATGCTAATGCCGGATCTAATTTTAATTTTTTCAAAAAAAGAGGTATTATTGTACCGAATAATGTGGCTATAAATAAATTTATCATTATTGAAGCACCGAATATAAGACCTATATCAATTCTTTTAAATATAATTAATGTGCCACCTATTCCCACAAGTCCAATTGTAATACCACTGCCTATACTGACTATGAGTTGTTTTATAATTATTGTTTTTGAACGTTTCCACTCAAGATTACCAAGTACAATTTCTCTAACCATAATTGCAACGGTCTGATTTCCAACCACACCTCCTATTGCAGGAATTATCGGCATTAATACTGCAAGTGTTATAATATTTTCTATTGTTCCTTTAAAAATGGCAACAACAATGGCTGATACCGACGTTGTGAACAGGCTGATAAAGAGCCAAGGTAATCTTTTTAAAAGTGATTCTTTTAAACCTAATTCAGGACTATAATCTTGTGTTACACCGGCTAATTTGTATATGTCCTCGGTTGCTTCTTCTTGTATAATATCTATTATATCGTCAACAGTCACAACTCCGACGAGTCTGTCTGTTTCGTCAACAACCGGTATTGCCAATAAATTGTAATCGGCAACAACAGTAGCTACTTCTTCCTGATCAGTGAAAACATCAACCTTGTAAATATCAGTAGTCATTATGTCCCTGAGCTTTGATTTGGGTTTAATTAATATTAATTGTTTTAATGAAATTACACCCTTTAGTCTCTCATCCTCATCTATTACGTATAGATAAAAGGGAACATCTATATCCTCTTCATTTGCTAATTGAATTGCCGATATTGCATCTCCTGCCGTTGTTGTTTCATCCAGTGCTAAATAATCAGACGACATTATTCTTCCTGCTGACTCTTCAGGATAGGCTAATTGTTCTTGGATATCGGCAGAATCTTCGTGCTTCATCTTTTTTAATATTTCCAATTGAATATCTTCGTTAAAAAGAGGAATTAATGAGGCGGCGTCATCACTTGAGAGTTCTTCTAAAATTGCAACAATATGTTTTTGACTCAATGGTGATAAGATTTCAATTGCTATTTCCGGTTTAATCTCACTAATGATTTCACCGAGATGAGAAATTTCATCTTGATTATCTAAAAATAATTGAACGACAGTAAGTCGCTCTTGTTGTGTTAAATATTCTAATAATGTTGCTATATCAGCATAATGTATTTTTTTTAAGGCATTTCTGAGGTGTCCAAGAGTTCTTAGTTTTATAAATTGTTTTGTAAATCTTAATAACTTTTCTAATGCCACCTGTTTCATAGATTATTGTCCCATATTAACAATTAAAATTCAACCTTACTCCTAAAATTTTAATAAGCCGTCCCTCTGCTGCAATGTTCAATAATCCCATTCTAACTGCGTTAAGCTCAATCGTTTTCATGTAAAAATATTGCTCAGTTTCATTCGCCTTCATCGTTTAACTTGTTATAATAGACTTCTCACGGTATTTTGCAATAATTTTGATGAAAATTTCAGATAAATTTGTTTTCTTGAAAAATTAATCTGTAATGCTTATAATGAATGTTAAACGGAGGATTTGATGCTTAAAAAATTATTGTTTGTTTTTATTGTGATTGTTTTGTCGGTTGGTTTTAATTTTGCGAAAACTAATATAGATTCATCGGTTTTTGGTGATATTAAGGCAAGAAATATCGGACCTGCTGTAATGAGTGGAAGAATAACCGATATTGCCGTATATGAAAAAGATATCAATATTATTTATATTGGGACAGCATCGGGAGGTGTTTGGAAATCTACGGACATGGGGATTACTTTTAAACCTATTTTCGATAAATATACTATGTCAATAGGCTGTATTACTGTTGATCAAAAGGACTCCAATGTTCTCTGGGTGGGGACGGGTGAGACAAATGTAAGAAATAGTGTCTCTGTTGGAACGGGACTCTATAAGACCCTTGATGGTGGTAAGAATTGGGAATTTATAGGATTTAAAGATTCCGAAAGAATAAGTAAAATTATTATTGATTCAAAGAATAATAATACGATATATGTTGGCGTTACAGGTCATCTATGGGACTCAAATAAAGAAAGAGGGGTATATAAGACAATAGACGGAGGGAAATCTTGGACAAAGATACTATATACCAATAAAAATAGCGGATGTATTGATCTTGATATGGACCCAAAAAATCCAAATATTTTATATGCATCAATGTGGGCGTTTAGAAGAAAAGCCTATTTTTTTACCTCGGGCGGAACGGGGAGTGGATTATATAAGACCAGTGACGGTGGTAAAACATGGAATAAATTGGTAAAAGGACTTCCTAAGGGAAAGTTGGGGCGAATTGAATTAGACGTTTCTTTATCAAATCCAGAGATTCTCTATGCAATTGTTGAGGCAAAGAAAACAAAACTTTATAAATCATCGAATAAGGGTGAGACATGGACTGTTACCGGAACAAGTTTTGGCGTTAAGATGAGACCTTTTTATCTTGCAAATATTAAGATTGACCCAAAAAAACCTTCAAGAATATACAATCCAAGTTTTAATTTATCAATAAGTAATAATAGCGGTAAATCCTTTGAGACTTCGATGATGAGTTTTATGGGTATGACTGTACATCCTGATGATCATGCAATTTGGATAAATCCTGATAATCCGAAACATATACTTCTTGGCACGGACGGAGGTGTTTATGTATCCTATAACAGAGCAAGAACTTTCAGATTTTTAACAAATATTCCGGTTTCGCAGTTTTATCATATTAGTTACGATATGGAGTCTCCTTATAATGTTTATGGTGGTTTACAGGATAATAACAGTTGGTATGGCCCGTCGAGTAAAATCAATTCAACCTATATTACCAATAAGGATTGGGAAAAACTTGGTGGTGGCGATGGCTTTTATGTGTTTAGGGATCCAACGGATAAAAATATAATTTATTATTCGTGGCAGGGCGGAATGTTTATGAGGTATAATGAGAAAAGTGCCGAAACTGCAAATATCAGACCACTCCAATCTGAAGGTGAACCAAAATTAAGATATAATTGGAATGCGGCTTTTGCATTAAGTCCTAATAATCCAAAGACAATTTATGCTGGTGCTCAGTTTTTATATAAGTCAAACGACAGAGGCAATATATGGGAAAAGATATCACCGGATCTTACTACAAACGATAAGAGTAAATTGAAACAGTCAAAATCAGGAGGACTTACAATAGACAATACGGGGGCTGAGAATTATTGTTCTATAGTTGCGGTTGCAGAATCTCCCCTTGATGAAAAGGTAATATGGGTAGGAACGGATGATGGTAATTTACAAATTACTAAGAATGGCGGACAGACATGGAATAATGTTGTTAGGAAAATAAAAAAACTTCCGAAAAACACGTGGTGTCCTGCGGTAGAACCGAGTCACTTTAAAAAAGAAAGAGTTTATGTTGTATTTGACGGGCATAGGAACGGAGATAAAAGACCTTACGTATTTATGAGTAATGATTATGGTAAAACTTGGATTTCACTTGTTAACAATGATATAGAGGGGTATTGCCATGTTATAAGAGAGGATATTAAAAACCCGAATTTATTATTTTTAGGAACTGAATTCGGACTGTTTGTTTCCTTTAATATGGGTAAAGATTGGGTGCATTTTAAGGAAACTTTACCGAAGGTTGGAATTAGAGATATAAAAATTCATCCGAGAGAAAATGACCTTATTTTAGGTACTCATGGAAGAGGTATTTATATACTTGATGATATAACTTCGTTAAGACATATAAATACGGCTATGTTTGAAAAGGATGTTGTAATACTTCCCTCAAGACCTAATAATCTATCCTTACCCGTTATGAATTCCAACTCAGGCGGAGATAGTGAGTTTTTTGGCGAAAATAAAAAATCAGGTGCGGTAATTACGTATTATTTGAAAAAACGACATATCTTCGGTAGCTTTAAAATTGAAATAATTTCACCGGAAGGAAAGATTATTGAAACTCTTCCTACTGGAAAGCGAAGGGGAATAAACAGGGTATATTGGAATATGTCGTTAAAGGCACCTAAAACGGCTCCGTCTCCGGGACTTTCAGGACTTGTCTTTGCCGGTCCGCAAGTCAAACCCGGCACGTATAAGATTCGTTTAACTAAGAATAGTAAAAAATACGAATCAAAGTTAGAAATATATCCTGACAGATATTCTCAACATTCAAAAGAAGAAAGATTATTGCGTGAAAAAAAGGTATGGCAGACATATAATATGTTGGAAGATATTGCACTTGTATCGAAAAGAATTAAAAAAATTGTCAAAATAATTGACTCTAAACTTAAAGTTGGTAAATTAAAAAAACGTGTAAAAAAGGAGTTAAAGGGAGATAAAAAAGTTCTTAAAAGGATTTTAGCCAATATTGTATCAAAGGAGGGTTCCTTTTATACAAATGAAAAACTTCAGGGAAATCTTATTGAAATTTACTCTGCTGTCATTACTTACGGTGGTGCTCCAACTCAATCACAAGTTAAATATATTGATAACTTACAGAATAAGTTAAATAAAATAAGGGGCAAGTTAAAACCTCTTATTAAAAAATATTGTAAGACTGAATAATATAAAGATACAGTTAAAAACAATGTTACTAATCATCTTAATAAGTGTGAGCATATCTTATATTGTCTTCTCAAATATACGAATATATTATTATAGACGTGTGCTTTTGACAATTTTTAATCGGAGAATATATGGAAAATTTAAAACGAAGACCTAAGCTGATTGAGGCTTTTATACCTGTTTTATTTCTCATAGGGCTTTTGTCGTTAAATGTTATTTATTTTGAAGATACCCTTGAGGGAGCAAATCAAATAGCATTGCTTCTTGCCTCCGCAGTTGCCGCTATAATTGCGTCGTATTTGGGTGTTAATTGGAATAATGTAAGAAAGGGGATTGTAAAGAGTATAGGCTCGGCAATGCCGTCGATACTTATCTTACTTATAATAGGTGCATTATCGGGTACGTGGCTCATGAGCGGAGTTGTTCCTGCTATGATATACTACGGACTTGATTTTCTAAACCCTTCGATATTTCTATTTGCGGCAGTTATTGTTTCGGGAATTGTATCTCTTGCGACCGGAAGCTCATGGTCAACAATTGCTACGATAGGAGTGGCATTACTTGGTATAGGCAGTGCACTTGGTATCAGTGAGGGACTTGTTGCCGGAGCTATAATTTCGGGTGCATATTTTGGCGATAAGATGTCGCCTCTCTCAGACACGACTAATCTTGCACCTGCAATGGCAGGGACGGATTTATTTACACATATAAAGTATATGATGTACACTACTGTTCCTACAATGGGTATTACTTTAATAATATTTCTTATAATCGGATTTAATTATGATTTTGATAAGACTCCAAACAATGTTGAAACGGTAAGAAATGCCATTGCAAATACCTTTAATGTATCGCCATGGCTATTTCTTGTGCCGATTCTTCTCATAATAATTATAATTAAAAAAGTTCCCCCCATACCCGCATTATTGGCAGGTACTCTTCTCGGTGCAATATTTGCTGTAATTTTCCAACCGGACATCATAAATCAAATATCAGGTAAAACCGATAATTATTTTGTGTCTTCATATGTTGCAACAATAAAAGCGATGTACGGCAAGATATTTATAATAACCTCTGATGTCAAGATTAGCGATTTATTCTCTACTACGGGAATGGCAGGGATGCTCAATACAATATGGCTTATTATGTCGGCAATGGTTTTTGGCGGTGTGATGGAGTCGGCAGGTCTTCTTATTAGGATAACTCAGGCGATTTTAAAATTTGTTAAATCAACCGGTTCACTTGTTGCTTCAACTGCCGTAAGTTGTGTTTTTTTTAATATTACGGCATCGGATCAGTATATTTCAATTGTTGTTCCGGGACGAATGTTTGCTAAAACTTACAAGGAACAGGGTTATAAACCCGAACTTTTAAGCAGGACTCTTGAGGACGCAGGGACAGTTACCTCGGTTTTAATACCTTGGAATACGGGAGGAGCAACTCAGGCAAGAGTTTTAGGCGTTTCAACAATGACTTACCTCCCATATTGTTTTTTTAATATAATAAGTCCTCTAATGAGTGTTTTTTATGCCTATATGAATATTAAAATAAGACGAATAGATAAAAAAATTAAGACTTGAAATTTATTTACTTTTAATATAAGATTATAGCTTAGTATTGCTTAGTATTGCTTAGTGTTGTAAAGGAGGCGCTTTAGATGAAAGATTATAAAATAATTAATGAATATTGTCTGTTTAAAAAATTTAATTCGGATTTAGTAGGTACGAATTATAGAGCAGGTAAAATAGTTGATGAAAGTGTTACCGAACATTTGAATTTCACCGAGATACATCCTTATCTGTATTCTAACGAAGATACATGGAAACGAATAGAATTATTGCTTAATGGGGTGAAAAAATCAAAAATTTCAAACCTTTACTCTCCAGATTTAATCATAAATGAAGAAAAAAAGCATCTTGTTTATCCTTATCTTGAAGGTGTACGTTTAGAAAAAATATTGAAAGACTCTTCGGAGAAACAGATTCCTGTTAATTTTGATCTTGCTTTGTCGATTGCAATGGGCATTGCTGATTTGTTAGAAGCGGGTTCTTCAATTGCTGTGGCAGGTAAGAGATCTTTTCATGGCTTTTTGACTCCTGATAATATTATAATTGATTATGACGGGAATATTTGGATAAAGAATTACGGTATTTATGCCTATTTAAATGGCACTGACGAAATTCGTAGAGAATTAGAAATTAAATACGGTGCATGGCTTACTCCTGAATTTTTAAGAAATGAAAAATCTGTAGCTCAGTCGGATATATATCATCTTGGTTATATTATATATAAGATGGTCACGGGTAATTATTTTTCATATTCCGAGGGGGAAAATTTTGATTCTAAACTGTCAAATATTACGCTTTTGCAGGATGTCCCTACAACGGATAAAAAATTTTTGGACAATATGATTGCATTCTTTAAAAAAACACTTCACCCAGATCCAAAAAAACGTTTTGTAGACATTAGAAAATTTAAAGAATTTATTTCGGAGTATTTTAATATTGAAGAATTATCATCTGTAACTTTTAATATTGCCTATTTTATGAATACCCTGTATTCAAAGGATATGGACAAATTAAAAACTGTTGTCAAAGATGAATTAAAATATATTGTGCCATCAAAAATTAGCAATAATAACAAAGATAATGAAAATAACAACCATATTGTTGAGAATTTACTTAGTGGATTAGATGAGAGAGAAAAATCACAGAGTAAAAATAAATTTTTTATGGTTGCAATTGCTTTACTATTAGTTGTGGTTGGTTTTTTCGGATATACCGCTTTATTTAATAATAAAAAAAATATTGTAAAAGAAAAAATTGATAAAGTTAATGTCGCTAACGTAGTAAAAGATATGGAAATTGAAAAGTTGAAAAAAAAATTATTGGATCAACAAAAGCAAACAGCTTTGGCAGAACAAAAAGCAAGAGAAGCTGAACAAGAAAGTCTTGCAATTGCAAAGAAAATAAAGGAAGAGAAGGATGCTGCAAAGAAAAAGGTATTAAAAAAAGAGCAGGAAAAACAAGATAAAATAGTTGCTGATCAGAAGAAAAAAATTGCTCAGGCAAAGGTTAGAGCGGATGCTTTAAAAAAAGAGAAGGACTTGGAAGAAAAAAAGAAAGAGCAAGAGGCAATAATCAAAGAAAATTTGCGTTTAAAAAAAGAGACCGAGAAGAAAACTTTAAAAGTTGGAGATATGGTTACATCTGTTGATCAAAAGCCTGTGCCTATAAATGTTAAAATTACAAAAATATCAAGAAAATTAAGGAAAAAGCTTAAGGGTGATTATGTTAAAGCCGTGGTAAAAGTTATTGTTAATGAAAATGGTAATGTTAGCAAAGTGAACTTTATTAAAAAAACAGGAATTCCTGAAATTGATATGGAGCTTACAAGTATAGTAAGAAACTGGACATTTAAACCAGCGATTAAATACGGAAAAAGAGTCTCAACTTGGTTTACCAAAACTCTTATTGTCTGGGCTTTATAGATTAATTTTAAATATGTAATTTTAATTAAAACTTACTGCAATGCCCGGTCAGTCCTATTATAACTGCGTTAAGTTCAATAGTCTTCATTGCAAAATAGTGCAACTGTTTTTCATTTATCTTAATTGCTTAACTTGTTAAAATGGACTTGCCCTGACATTTCGCTACAATTTTGATGAAAATTTCAGATTTTATTAGTCTCTTGCAATGTAATGAGTTAATAGACTGGGTTTTGAAGTCTTTCAGTCTTATTCTATAATATCGTTTAAGGGTTGCGTGTCGTCTGTTTTCTTTTTTATTGTTTTAAATTCTTTTGTATCTATATTGTTTTTAGAAGCTTTTTTTGCACTCTTTGCCTTGGAAATTGAAATATTTTCAAAATCTTTTTTCATTGCTTCAAGCTCTGTTATCAATTCAGGAAATTTATCATTATTATTATTACTGATTTCATTTTTTGTTTTTTCTATTAGTTTTATACAGACCTCTTTCGTCTTGTTGTTTATAGAGAGAAGATCTAATTGTTTTTCTAAAATATAGGCATAGTTTAATATCTTATTTTTTAACTTAATATTTTCTTTTTGTTTTTTATCGGAAATTTGAAATTTTTCACTATCTTTTTTTAGTTTTTCAATTTCTTCTTCGCTTAATAGTCCAGATTGAGTTATGTTAATTTCTTTTGACAATTTGGTAGATAAATCCATTGCTGTTACTGTCAATAGACCATTGATATCTATACTAAATGACACCTCAACTCTTGGTACGCCCTTAGGTGCAACGGGAATTCCCATTAAAATAAATTTTCCTAATAATTTATTTTCTTCAGCAATTTCCATTTCACCTTGATAAACATTAATTTCAACTTCACGTTGTTCATCTTCAGCTGTAGAAAATACCATACTCTTTGTCATTGGTATAACCGTATTTGCCTTAATTATTTTAGTGAAAGCACCTCCGAAAGTTTTCACTCCCAAAGATAAGGGAATAACGTCAAGTAGCAGTATATCTTTACTTTTACCCTTGATTATAGAGCCTTGTATTGATGCCCCCAATGAAACTATCTCGTCAGGATTAATTTTTTTATTGGAGTCTTTGCCAAAAAAACTCTTAACTTTTTTTTGGACAAGAGGTATTCTTGTTGTACCACCTAC
>CAYOTE010000046.1:4350-12487 GCA_964406785.1 uncultured Clostridia bacterium | reverse complement strand
CATTTGTATCAATCGTTTAACTTGTTAGAATAGGCTTCCCCTGACATTTCTATACAATTTTGATGAAAATTTTAGGTTTTAAGTAACTTGACTTTTTTATTGTTTTTATATAGTCTTAAGTCTAAAAGTTTTATTAGAGTGATGGTTATAGTATAAACGTTCATAGTTATTGTGAAGAGTTTGTTTGACAAGTATTGTGAGCATAATTAATGAACATAACTAATAAGCAAATTGATGATTTTTATTAGGGTTTTTAGTCTAAAATTGATTGTCTTGTAAAATGTCGTTATAGTTAATATTATAGTTAATATTATAGTTAATATTATAGTTAATTATATAAGGAGTTCGGTAATGAAAGAAATAATTAGTTTTATTGACAGTGTCTTTGTATTTTACAATAATAACATCGGTTCGTATTTACTATTTATATTTTTAATACCTACGGGAATTTACTTTACTATTAAATTTAAGTTCTTGCAATTAACTTCACTACCACATTCAATACAAGTAATAAGAGGTAAATTCGATAAGGATAAGGATGCGGGAGACATTAATCATTTTAAAGCCTTGACTACTGCACTTTCGGCAACAATCGGGACGGGTAATATTGTAGGCGTGGCTCTTGCAATATACTACGGCGGTCCGGGTGCAATCTTTTGGATGTGGGTAACCGGACTTCTTGGAATGATGCTTAAATTGGTAGAGAGTACTCTGTCTTTGAAGTACAGGAAAATTAATGAAGACGGCTCGGTTTCAGGCGGTCCGATGTATTATATGGAGTACGGGTTAAAGGATAAGATTGGTAAATATGCGAAAAAGCTTGCCATAGTTTTTGCCGGTGCAACCATTTTATGTTCAATGGGAACCGGTAATATGGCACAATCAAACTCTATCTCGGATATAATGTTCAAAAATTATCATGTTTCTAATATAACAACGGGTATTGTTCTATTTATACTTGTACTATTGGTAATTATTGGAGGGATAAAAAGAATTGCGGAAGTTACGTCAAGATTAGTACCTTTTATGGCAGTTTTATACTTTATCAGTTCAATAATCGTTATTGCGGTTTTCTTTAAGGATATTCCTGCTGCTTTCTCACTTATCATCAAAGATGCCTTTACCGGCACAGCGGTTACCGGTGGCTTTATAGGCTCGGTATTTCTTATAACTCTAAAAAGCGGTGTAGCAAGAGGCTTATTCTCCAATGAAGGAGGACAGGGTTCCGCTGCAATTGCCCATGCAGCGGCAAAGACAAAATACCCTACAAGAGAGGGACTTGTCGCATCAGTAGGGCCGTTTATTGATACCTTATTGATTTGTACGATGACAGCTCTCGTTATAATCTTGTCAGGTGCATGGTCAGGCGGAGTAGAAGGCGTTGGAATGACCGTTGAAGCCTTTACAACAGGATTTAAGGTAATTGGGCTTGGTAATTACGCTAAACATGTTGTTGCGGCAGGTTTAATACTCTTTGCGTTTTCTACAATAATAGCTTGGTCTTATTATGGTACAAGAGCTTCTGAATATTTATTCGGAAGAAAATCAATAAAATCATATAGATATTTTTACGGGTTATTTGTTTTTCTTGGAGCAATTGGTAAGATTGATATCGTATGGCATTTTGTAGATGTTGTTATTACGTTTATGACAATACCAAATTTAATCGCCCTTATATTATTATCTCCTGTTATTAAAAAAGAAATTAACGGTTATTTTGCAATAATGAAAGGTAAAAAAAAATATAATTAAAAACAATGAAAAAAGATAAAGAAAAATCGTTATTAAAACCAAAGTTAGTAATAATGTTAACCGCATTGTTTCTTATTATTTTAATACTCACCTTTTTTTTTGGTGAGGGTGGCTTTCTTGAAATAGTTGATGCACAAAAAAGAATTGCAAATCATGAAAAAAGAATTGCTGAATTAGAGAATGAAAAGAAAAAATTAACGAAAATCATAACCGAACTTAAAACAAATCCTCTTGCACTTGAAAAAACCGCAAGAGAAAAGCTTTGGTTAATGAAAGATAATGAGATTGTTGTTGTTATTATAAAAAATAAAAAGCAAAAAATAAAAAGCAAAAAATAAACTAAAAAATACAAATAATAAGGCAATGCTTTCATAATTATTGGGAATATTGAGATTTTAAAGGAGAAAAATGGAATTAAATATATCTAAATTAGTAATTACAGCATTAGAAAACAGGATAGACTTTATTAAAGTTTTAGAGGTTGAAAAGACAGACTCTTTAAGACTGTTTCACGGCATTAACGAGGGATACCCCGGTATAGCCATAGATAAATACGGGGATCAAATTATTATTCAAAGTTTTAGAAAACCTTTATCAACTGATGATGTTGAAATAATAAGACAGACTATTAAGAGCTTTTTCCCATATGATGTATTTTTCAGTTACAGGCATAGAGAAAATAAAAAATCACAATTACTCTATACTGATAAGGAAAATGTTAATAGGGAATTTAACTGTTCCGAAATGGACTTAAATTACGAGGTATTAGACTTTAAACAGGGACTTGACCCTTTACTCTTCTTGGATATTAGAGCGGGCAGGAGATATCTCTCTAAAATTTGTAAAGAGAAGAGAGTATTAAATTTATTCTCTTATACCTGTAGTGCCGGTGTTGTAGCCCTTGCTAACGGTGCAAGTTTTGTTGTAAATATCGATTTTTCTAAAACATGGTTAAATTACGGGAAAATCAATACAAAAAAGAACAAGCTTTCAACGGATAAAATAAGATTTGTCGAAGAGGATTTCTTTCCTGCGATTAGGCAATTTGCAGGGTTAGATGTTAAAGGCAGAGCAACACGTAAAAAATTTAAAAAATTTGATAAACAAAATTTCGATATAATTTTTATGGATCCACCAACATTATCTAAGAGTAATTTCGGAGCGGTTGATATTATCAACGATTATCAGAGTCTGTTTAAACCTGCACTCTTGTCGCTAAGTGAAGGAGGTGAAATTATATGTACAAATCATTCCTCATCTGTCGATATGGACTCATGGATAGATACATTGAATAAATGTGCAATAAAGGCGGATAGAAAGATTAAAGATATACGTATAATTACGCCTGATGAGGATTTTCCAAGTCCAGACAAAAAACATCCGTTAAAAATGGTAGCCATAACAATTTAAAATCAATATAAGAGCGATCTAAAGCCTCACTCTTATTGATTTTAAATTATCTCGCCTGAAAAAAATGTTTGTTTTTGTCCCATATCATCTTCTATGATAATTCCGCCATTTTTTTCAATACCTCTATATATTCCATTAATTATTTTATCCTTATTGTGAAAACTTATTTTTTTATTTATAAAAACCTCAGTTAATTCTTGATATTTATTATATATCATATCTATATGCGTTGCTTCCAATACCTCCAACCATTTAAAAATATGATTTATTAATATTTTTTTTATCTTATTTATTTCATAATAATTATTTTTAATCATTTTCAGAGATGTAACTTTTTCTCTTAATATATTTGGAAAATCATTAATCTCATTATTTATATTAACGCCAATACCAATAATAGATATAACGTTCTCGCCATTTATAATATTTTCAATAAGTATTCCTGCTATTTTTTTCTTTTCAAACAAAATATCATTAGGCCACTTAAGATTATAGCTTTCTCCTGTAAGCTCTGATAAGAATTCCGACACAGCAATACCAATAATAAGAGATAATAGATTAAGATTATTTATATTTTTAATACTAACGCCAAAAGAGCAATACAAGCCTTTGTCTGATTGAGAATACCATACCCTGTCATCTCTTCCTCTACCCCTTGTCTGTTTTTTTGAAAAAACAGCAATAGGGTAAGAATTCTTTAAATTATCATGATTCTTCTTAATATAATTATTGGTTGAGTCAATCTCTAAAAGATTAATAAATTTTAATTTTTCTAAATTATGACAGGTCACTTATTGTTTTTGTAATTTTATTTTTTTTATCTATTGAGTCCTGTAATGTAGCTTTAAATTTAATTATTACATTTTCGGGTGCTTTTTTTATAAAATCTTCCTGTGATAGTTTTTTCTCGTTTCTCTCTATAATTGAATCAAGTTTTGCCAATTCTTTTGAAAGACGTTTAATCTCATCCTTTAACTTATCCACATTATCTATTGGCAGGAGTATTTCCCATTTTTGAGTAACTCCCCTAAATCCCTTTAATAACTCAAAGTCATCTACAATCTTAGTCTCCTCAGACTTTGTCAAAAAGTTGAAATACAGAAGTAAAGGTTCAATAGATGTTTTTTCCTTATCTAAGTTGCACTTTAAGTAAGTATTAACCTTTAAATTAGGGTCTAATCCGTTTTCAGTTCGTGTTTTTCTTGTTTCCATGATAATACTTTTCAAGAGCTCAATATCATTATACTCATTTAAAAAGACTAATCTGCTCTCAAATTCAGGATATCTTGTTTGCAGAAGCATTTTATCTTCTCCGAGCTTACTATAAATTTCTTCGGTAATGTAGGGAATGAACGGATGCATTAATCTAAGCATTAACTTTAACGAATAGATAAGAACATTACGTGTCTGTACCTTATCGGAGTCGTTTTTGGAAAATTCAAGATACCAATCGCAGTACTCATGCCAAAAGAAATGATAAATAATATCCGCTGCATCATTTATCCTATACGAGTCTATAAGGTCATTTACCTTAGCAACTGTTTTATTCATTGAATGAAGCATCCATTTATCTGTATCAGAGATACCGTTTATATCAAAATAATCATCTTCATTACCCTTTAAATTCATTAATATATATCTTGAGGCATTCCATATTTTATTTAAAAAGCCCTTATATCCTTTTATTCTACTAATTGAGAGTGAAATATCCATTCCCGGAACAGACTGAATCGCAAGAGTAAATCTTAATGCATCGGCACCATAATCTTTAATAATAACTAAGGGATCAATCACATTACTCTTAGTCTTGCTCATTTTACTACCTTTATCATCCCTTATCAGACCGTTAATATACACCTCTTTAAAAGGAATTTCTTTACCAAAATGAATTCCCATCATAACCATTCTGGCAACCCAAAAGAAAATAATATCAAAGCCTGTTGCCATAATTGATGTCGGATAAAAGCTATTGAAGTCATCTGAATTATTATCCCATCCAAGTGTTGAAAATGGCCATAGCGCAGAAGAAAACCATGTATCAAGAACATCGGGATCCTGATTAATATTTTCAGAGTCACATTTTGTACACAATGCGGGTTTTTGAGTTTCTACCATTAGATGTCCGCAATCTTGACAAATATATGCAGGAATTCTATGTCCCCACCATAATTGTCTTGAGATACACCAATCTTGAATATTATACATCCAATTAAAATAAACCTTTTCCCACTTTTCCGGAATAAATTTAATATTTTTATTTTCAACAGCATCTATTGCTGGTTTTGCAATTTCTTTTGTTTTTAAAAACCACTGTTTTGAGATTATAGGCTCAATGATTGTTTCACATCTTTGACAATGTCCGACATTATGTTCGTAGTCTTCAATTTTATCTATATAATTACCTTCCTGCAATTCCTCTACAATTTTTTTCCTACATTCAAACCTGTCAAGTTCTTTAAATCTTTCGGGAATATCTCCTATCATTTTTGCATTTTTATCAATGATAGTCATCTGCTTAATATTATGTTTAAGACCCATTTCATAATCGTTAGGATCATGCGAGGGCGTTATCTTAACCGCTCCTGTTCCAAACTCCATCTCAACTTTTTCATCGGCAATAATGGGAATACTTCTATTTGCTAATGGTATTACGGCATTTTTGCCTATCAAATTATTATACCTGGCATCATTAGGATTAACGGCAATTGCCATATCACCAAGCATAGTCTCAGGTCTTGTTGTTGCTACCGTTATATAAGAGTCTTTATCCGATTCAATGGGATACTTAATATATGTTAGAGTTCCTTTAACTTCTTTATGCTCCACTTCAAGATCAGATAAAACAGTACTACAAGAAGGACATCTATTAACCATATATATACCTTGATATATTTTACCCTCGTTATACAATTGTACAAAAACTTTTGTTACGACAGTCTGCATTTCTTCACTTAATGTAAATTTCATCCTACTCCAATCAAGTGATAATCCAAGCTTTTTGAGCTGAGTTATAATAGTTTTTTCAGATTTACCCTTCCATGCCCAAACTTCTTCCAAAAATTTATCTCTACCGAGTTCATGCCTTGTTAATCCTCTTTCAGATTTTAAATTTCTTTCAACAACCATTTGAGTCGCAATACCGGCATGATCAACTCCCGGAAGCCATAAAACATTATAGCCTAACATTTTTTTACGTCTATTAATTATATCCGGAATTGAAAATGTTAACGCATGCCCCATATGAAGCACTCCGGTAACATTTGCAGGTGGGAGTATCATGGAAAAAGAAGGTTTTTCAGAATTTTTTTCAGGTTCAAAGAGCTTGTTGTCAAGCCATACGTTATACCAGTTGTCCTCTGTCTTTATATGGTCATATCCCTTATCTAAAATTATACTATCATCTTGATCTTTCACACATATTCTCCAATTATTTTGTAAGTCTAAATTTCTTTACTATCTATTTCTTTTTTTATAGCTTCTATTTCTTTTTTTATTATTTTTTCAGCTATAGGAGGTATAATCTCCCATAAGATATCTTTAACAGCGACATTTAATTTGCTCTCGACATTGCCAATAATCTCTTTCATATCAACAGAATCAGAAGGTATATCCAACGCTTTATCATCCAAGCCAAGTTCTTCATTAACAAGTTCCTTTTTAGACTCTACTACTTCAGATTGAGGTACATTTTTATCAACCTGAATTGTACTTTGTGTCATAATATGTTCTTCACTTGGCAGAACGGTATTTTTAATCTTCTCTTCAGCAGACTTAACCACGGATGTATCAATAGAGGTATCAATAGAAGAGGGAAAGTCCTGTGCAACAGATGGTGTAGGCGTTTCTGGAAACGACTCTTTCTCAGATAAAGCATCTACTACATTTTCTACATTACTCATATCCTCCACAGATTCAGTAATATTTTGTTCATCAAGACCATTCTCTTCAATATTTGAATCCGATATTGATTCAACTTTTTTTTGAGGACTCAATAATTCATCAGACTCATCATCATCTGAACTATTTTCTTTAGTATGAAGCATATCAATATCATCGTTTAAAATACCCTCTGCAGCCTCAAATATAGAATGATCAATCATCTGTTCCGATTCATCCTGTTTTACTTCGACCTCTTCAAATTCCGATTCTTTTTTTTCATCTTCAAAAGAAATATTATCAAAGTTAGGTTTTTTTTCAAATCCTCCGAATGTATCGTCATCTAATTTGCCATCACTATCAAGCCCTTTATTTCTGTTTTCAATATCAGACTTAATTCTCATCTCCTCCATAGTCAACGATTCCATCCCCATATCATCCTCGTGCTCTTTAATATGTTCTTTAAGCTTATTCTCATCAGTTCCTACAGCCGGAGGATCCTCTTTAAAAGGATTTAACTCTTCATCGTCACTATCACTCTCTAAACTATCACTCGGCTCCTCATAAGCTCCCTGCGTTATTTCTTCCGAGGGTTCAATCTCTTCATCAAACCGACTCAGTTTTTCATCCTTATCACTCATTAAATTACCTTTCGATAATACGGCATTTTTTTCAATTTCGGCTAATTCACTATTAAAGTCCATCTCTTCCTCTTCGCTCACCAACGGCGGGACCTGTGTCGATTCAGCCTCAAATGTAGGAACTTCGCTTTTTTGATTAATTTCCTCACTAATGTCAGGAAAATTCATTTCGGTTTCAATGGTTTCCCTTTCATTACCCAATTTTTCATTAATCAACTGTTCATTCGGTGGCTCGGGAATACTTACCGGTGGCGGACCCTGTGTCGGTTCAACGTCAGATACAGAAACTTCGCTTTTTTGATTAATTTCTTCACTAATATCTGAAAAATTCATTTCATCTTCAACGGTCTCTGTCTCATTACTTTGCTCATCGGATTCCGGAATACTTACCGGTGGCGGGACATGTGTCGGTTCAACGTCAGATACAGAAACTTCGCTTTTTTGATTAATTTCTTCAC
>CAYOTE010000046.1:0-4250 GCA_964406785.1 uncultured Clostridia bacterium | reverse complement strand
TAATATCTGAAAAACTTATCCCATCTGAGACCTTGCCCTTATCTAATAAATCATCTGAATCCTCATCTAACTGTAGCTGAACAGATTCCGTCGTGAATTCAGGAGTTTCTTCTTTTTTCACTATATCTTCATTAACATTGGCAAAGCTTACTTTATTGTCTTTGTCTATTGCGTTTAATTCTTCTTTATCATTATCAAATTCCGGTAATTTATCGGAAAATTCTTCAACATCCAAATCCTGAATATTTGAAACTTCACCTTCAACACTGTCTTTTTTAGACGAAGACACGTCTAACTCTTCAGAAGTTGAATGCGACGGTGCTGTAACTTCTCCAACAGTTTCTAATAATTTTATAATCTGCGATTCCAACAATTTAGAATCAAAAGGCTTCGTTATTATATCTTCATAATTAAGACCTTGCAATAAGCCTTCGTCAATAGGATCAAAACCACCTTTCATAAGAAGAACTTTAGTATTCTTAAGAGCAGATTCACTATTGACAAATTTACATGCCTGATATCCATCAAACCCCTGTAGTTTTGTATCAATTAAAACAATATGAGGAGCGATCTCTAATAGTTTATTTTTTAGATTTGCTCCATCTTTAATACTAAATAATTCAACATTTTCCAAGTCCTGTAAAGACAATTCAACAAGGCGTCTAATTGTATAACTATTATCAGCTAATAAAATTCTTTGCTTCATAATTCCTCCTGCTGACACTAATTTAACTCATTTTAACTTATAATGTCAAGTGTTATCGGAAAATATATATTTTTTTTGGTAAAAATATTGTATTTTTTTTAATTTCTAAGATATAATGGGGGATGATTCTCTCAAATATTAAGAATGTTTTAATAAAAAACTATGCAAAAAAAAGGGCAATAATACAAAAATTTAAGAATTTAGGAGCCTTTAACGTAGATTTAGCTATCAAATTAGACGATTTCCAAAAGGAAGACTTTCCAATTATTAATAATATGAAAAGAACTGAAGTTATTGTAAAAGTAGGTTATAACGATCTCTATTATTTTGATGAGAAAAAACTATTGGAAAACAGACTAAAAAAAACAAAATGGGCAATGATATTATTATTAATCATTATTATTTTTTTATTCAAGGGAAAGTTCTAAGTTTTATAGGAGATTTATATGATGAAACTATGGGTTTTTTGGTTACAATTAGGTATTATACTTGTGCTTGCCTCTTTTATAATAATTAGAGACAAGAATGTTAAGAATTTTTTTAAAAATATATTCAGTTGGGCTAAAAAAAAAATAAGAATAGCAAAAATAAAATCAAAAATAAACAATTTAATTGATAATAAAAACACTCTTATTCCAAGACTTGCTGAAATTTTTTGGGGATTAGGTATAAAAGACAGTATTGGGAGTGAAATAATAAAAGAATTAGACTTTATTGATAATAAAAATAAAAATTTATTAAAAACATTAAATATTACCGAAACTCATATTACGGAAATAAAAAAAGACAAAGAAAAAAATCTCACAGAGAAAAACAACGAAATAAATGCAATTAAAAACGAAAACAGCCCAATTGAAATTGAGTTGAAAAAATTAGAAAAAATATTCGATTCAACAGATAAAACTATTAGAGATAATAAAAAACTTATACAAAAGATTGAAAATAATATAAACATAAATAATAAGGAAAAAAATAAAATAATCAATGATCCTCCCGGTTATAAAACAGAAAATGAAAAAACATTAATTATGACAAAGCTGGATAAAAAAAACAAAAGCTTACAAGGCGAATTAGATTCTATTACGAAAAAAAATAACGAGTTAAGAGCCAAAAATCCTTCATCTAAAAACAAATTAGACGAGTTAAGAGCTAAAAACAGCAGTTTTAATTTACAACTTAACAGCCTAAAAGAAAATATTCTTACAATTAAAAAACAGTATTCAGATGAAAATAATAGGCTTGAACTAAAAAAAAAGGGACTTGAATCTGAACTAAAAGATATAATAAAGGAAAAAAACATTCAGTTAAAAAACCTCGGATATAAATTAATTGAAAGAAGAACAGAACATACGGCAACCAAGGATATTTATTCACAAATAGACAATATTGCCAAAAGTATAATTATATTAAAGAAAAAATTAATCAAAATTGATAAATCCGATATCCCTAAATAACTACTTATTCAAGTTAAGAGTTTATTTAAGTTTTAATAATTTCGCCGAAATCATACCGAACAGAATCCTTGAAGTGTCGTAAATATTGATTCCTGCATCATTTGAGATTTCTTCAATTGTCTTTTGACCGTCTATTTTTGCGATTATGACCCATTCAAGGGTAGTTAAAGATATTTTCCGTCTCTCCTTTTTGTCAACATCGTTAAAAGTTGGTACGGCATCAATGGAGCCTATTTTTCTTCTTAAAACATTCCATTCATCTATTCTTCTTGCAGCCTCCATTAATAAAGAAGTTACCGACCTTGTTATAGACTGCTTTACATCAAACATTCCCTCTTCAAAGATAAACTCTCCGTTACTCCAAGCTATCAAAGTAAAAACGGCATCTTCTCCAATATAATTTCCAATTTCCGCATGATTAATTTCACCGGAAGATATGTAAATATAACCTTTTTGATCAACTCCCTTTGATAAGACAAAACGTCCACTCTGTCGTGAGTTAGAAACCAACTGCATAATGTCTGCCAAATTAATCGAATCTAATGAACCTTGTAATCCCATATACTACTTATCCCCTCTTATAAGAAATATAATTATAATGTTTTTATAGTATTTGTCAAGAAATTAAAATTTTTTTTTGTTTTTAACAAATAAATATGTTTATAGACATAATTAGAACCGACTCATTCTAATATTGATTTACAGACTTAAAGACAAACATCAATACATTTTGTGGCTAATATTTTCGAATTATTTTCACTTCTTAATAAACTCTAAATATATATTATATAACGCTTTTATAGGTTTTAAGTATTTAATATATTTTAAAATAATTCGACATGCAACTCCCATTTTTCATTTTCATTCTCTTTAAGATAATAAAATTTATTATCCTTAAAAAAATAAAAAGTTCCACAATTCCCCTTCATTAAATCTACTAATTTTGGTTTAATTGTTTCGGGTAAGAAAACTTTTTTTATTATTTTACCATCAAGTTCCATTATAATATATTCCTCTTTATCTTTCTTAGTTTTAAAAGTTTTAACATATATCCTATCTTCATTAACCATAATATTTTTTATCCTTGGGAAATATTTGGGGAAATACATCTTTTTTTCAAATTTCTTTACTCCTAAAAGTTTTGCTATCGGATCATTTTTATATCTTTTAATTGTTTTATTAATATATTCCTTTGTAATTTTATTTTTTTTAATCTCTTTTTTTATTGTATATAAGCTATTTCCTTTAAAATCATATATTTCAATCATAAAGCCTTTTAGACTTTTTTCTACGTAAATTTTATCTTTATAAATACAATAATTAATCGAATCAGGAATCATATTATTTTTTTTATCAACTTGTAAAAGAAAATTTTGTCTATATAATTCTTTTATTATTTTCATATCCTTATCAAATATATTAAGAGTAATATCATATCTACCGTTTTTCATAGTATCATTTAAATGTTTAACACCTATAAAATTACTATTCAAATATAAGAGTCCCGACGGAGGCCATAACATTTTTTTTTCTTTAATATACTTCCCATCCATAGAAAAATACAAGCACTTTTTCCCATCACGTACAACTATATTATTTGAATATACGGATAATTCATTACTATCAATATCCCCTGCAGCCATTTCGCCCGGTCCTTCACCAACTCTACCAAATCTCTTTATTAGTTTTACGTCATTTAAGGAATAAATATAAATCTTGGCACCCTCAATACTATAAAGCCTATTACCCGACACAGTAATCATATCAGGTTTTAATAATTCGGGTAAAACGCCAACAATTTCACAAAAGAGTAAATTACTACTGATTAAAAAAAACAAAGCTACTATGATTCTTTGCATACATCCTCCTTTTTTCGTAGAACACATATTTTAAATGTACTTCTAAAATATGATATGAAAAAATGATTTTTTTGTCAATACTTTGCAAGTACCTAAAATTTTAATCAAGTAACTGCACTCTATTTCAAAAGTATTATTAGTTTAATCTCGCTTCCGAGAAGGTTTTGATTCTCCATGTCTTATTGCTTCGAGTCTCTTTAAAACAGGAGGGTGAGAGTATTCAAGAAATAC
>CAYOTE010000045.1:0-12488 GCA_964406785.1 uncultured Clostridia bacterium | reverse complement strand
GTTCCCGAACCCGCAGACGGGTCATAACAAGCTACATTTTGAACTTTTTCATTTACTAAAATTGCAGCCATAATTTTTGCTACTGCGTGAGGTGTGTAATATTCTGCATATTTGCCACCTCCGTCTTTATTATAATCTTTAATTAAATATTCAAAAATCGTTGCATAGAAATCATATTTTTGTGAGAAAATACGCTCAAAACTAAATTCTACCAATTTGTTAATAATTGCCTTGCAAAAAGCATCCCTTTTTGAAGTGTCCGTTATAAACTCACTTATTCTGTCAAATAAAATTACCTTTGCACCGCCGTCTGTTTTTACTGAAAAAATATCATTATTTGAAATTGCAATATCACGTAAGGTATCATCAAATAATTTTGCAAAGTTAGAGTCATTTTGCTTATCAAATAGATATGAAATAAAATGTTTTGGTTTTAACCTTGCCGTGTCCGCTTCCAAACGCAAGAGCAACATTTCATAATCCTCATCAGAATAATTTGAAATCATCTTTTCCCATTCATCCGCTTGCTCTAATTTTTCATCAAGTTTTTTTACTTCAAAGGCAAACTTATCATTCATGAACTTATATAAAAAAACCTGTGTAATTATTTTAAATTCATTTCCGTCATTTCCTAATCCATAAGATGTACAAATTCCTTTTAGATTATCTATTAATTCTTTTGTTTTTTTTTCAAAATCAATTATTGTCATGCTACCCAACCGTTATATTCATTCATATATTCCTTTACTATTAGATTATTTATTAATTTAGAGGCATCTACATCTAACTTTATATCATACTTATTTATAAATTTATCTATTATAATTCTTATCATTGTTTTATTAAAATAACTTTTATTGTTTAATATTTTTTGGTTTTGTAATATTTGATTGTCTGCTTGATTTTTTACTGCAAATAAAGCTTCGAATATTTGACTCTCTCTATCTGGGAAATCTTGATTCTCTATAAGTCGCTTATGAACACGGGCATATTTAGAATCATTCTCGTATTTAGCTTTTAATAAATCATTTTGACGATTTAATTCTTTAACTTTATCATAGATTTTTCTAAGTTCACTTATGTTTTTTGTCATTTCTTCTTGACTTATTTCAGTTAATTTTTTCTTTTTAAATAAGCGTTCCAACTCTTCTTTCAATGAAATAAATTCAGAATCTTTCTTATCAAAATTACTTGCCATTGCCTCTCTTGTTTTTCTAAGTGTATTTTTGAGTTTATCTGCCAATACTAACTCTTCTTCAGATATTTTTGTAAACATAAATAGGACATCTTCTAAGGCAGTATTTAAGAGATTGGTAATATCCGCATTATTTTCAATTGTAATTTTTTTATTTAAAAGTTCTAAATGATTACTAGCTTCATTATAAAGATGTGCAATTTTTCTGAAATCATCTTTTTCCAATAAGTCATAATGTCCCTGTAAACGAATAATGTTAAATAGGCTTTTCATACCTGCTAATGCTTTTTTTATTTCAAGCATTTTTGCACGATCTTCAATTTTACTGATTTGCTGAGAAAATATTTCTGCGTTTTTTATATTAAAATGAAATAGAATTTCTTTAATTTCCCTTATCTCAGCTTCAATTTCTTCTTTTGATTTAAAGATGCTTGTATAATATTGCATCTCATCGCCTAATTCAGATTGTAATTCATCAAAATATGCCTTATTTGTTGCGTCAAACTCCTTGCGTATATCGGCAAAATCAACAACATATCCATATTTAAAATCTTTATAAGGTCGATTAACTCTTGTAAGTGTTTGTAAGAGATTATGGCTTTTAACAACTCTGCCTAAATAGAGTTTTTTTAAGCGTTTAGCGTCAAATCCTGTTAAAAGCATATTATATACAAATAACAGATCAATTTTTCCATTTTTAAATTCTTCAATCAAAGTTTCTCGCTCTTTTTTAGTTCCTATATCATGGAGTATTAAAGCTGTTTTTTTTACTTTATTCTCTTCCTTATTTTTATCATAGTATTCTTTTGTTTCATCAACTTTATCTAAATTGTCAGACTCAACTTCTTGTGAAGAGTATTCATTAATAAAAGTCTCATACATCTTCTTAGCTTGTTTTGAACTGTCACAGACTACCATACCTCCAATAGTATTATCTGATAATGCTGTCTTGCTTTTTTCAAAATCCTTAATTATATAATCGAGCATTGGCTCAACAAATTTTTGATGTGAATATATTTCACTTTTTTCTATATCGCCCTTTAAAACTTCAATATCTCTTAATGCCTGTTCTAATTTTATTTTATAGCTTGTTTCAATTTCTTCACGAATTAAGCGTAAGGTATATCCGTCAGCAATAGAATCATTATAATAATATTTGTGAATATAATCACCGAACAAGCTTCTTGAATTATAGTCATCTCCGAGTAATGGAGTACCGGTTAAACCAATTTTAATGGCATTAGGATCTGATTCGGTTAAATTCGCAAGAAAACTACCTCTTGGATTATAACTTCTATGTACTTCATCTAAGAAATAAATTCGCTGAATATTTATATCATAATCCTTTTTGTTGACTACATTTGACTCTTCACTGAATTTCTGAATATTTATTACTGTTATTTCTGATTTGCCGGATAGGTTATTTATCGCATTAATTGATTTAATATCTTTAATAAAATCTTCTCTGGAATTTACAGTATGAACAATTAAACCTCTACTTGTAAATTCTTTTTTTGCCTGAATTAATAAATCCAGACGATCAACAATGAAATAAAATTTTGGAATTATTTGTTTTTGTTTAAAATAATCAATTAAGTATCTTACATTATAAAAGGCAAGGGCTGTTTTTCCACTGCCCTGAGTATGCCAGATAATGCCTTTTTTTACTCCCAAATTAAGTTTCTTTTTTATTGCCAATGTTGCAAAAAATTGAGGATATCTCATTATGTGTTTTTCAATACCCTTTGTTTCTTTTACATAGGCAATTGAGTATTGTAAAAGAAAAGATATTCGTTTCATAGAAAAAAGTGATGTTAATGCACGATTGGTAGGAGTATTTGGAGATTTATTAGTAGCAAATTCTTCATTATGTTTTATGGTAACAAGATTATTGTCTTTTAAAATGAAGTTTTCAATTTCTTCATCATCTTTTCTTAGTATAGTTGATAAATCAAATTTTTCTTCTTCCCGAAAATAATTAAAAATTGGTTTATTGTATGAAGACGAGGCATAAAATACGCCCTGAATAGGTGTTGAGGATTCATTATCGTATTCCATATTATTAGAAAATACCATTAATTGAGTTATATTAATAAATCTGCGGAAATTTTTATTTTGAAATCGTTTATTAATTCTATCTCTTTCAGCCAATATTCCCTCTCGATTATTTGGTTTTTTAACTTCAATAAAAATTAAAGGCATTCCGTTTATCAATAATATTATATCAGGTCTAAATTCATCATCATCGTTTTTATAAGGTAATTCAGTTATTACATTAAAAGAATTATTTTCAAAATTATCAAAATCAATTAATTTTATTCCTGAATTTTCAATTAGTTTTTCATAAAAAGCATGACCAAGGTCTTCATTATCCAATAATAGGGTGATATCCTCCAATAACCTGTTAATTGCATCAGACTTAACATTTTTATTAATATTTGCAATACTCTTTTTGAATATATTTGTAAAAATATTAGTGTTTTTATCCCATAGAGTATTTTTTAAAGAGAGGTATTTATAACCCAATTTTGTCAGATGAATTATAGAGGGTATTTTTACTCTCGAATCTTCATTAAACTTCATAGCTTAAGATTATCTCCTTTTTTATATGATCATGCTTAATGATAAGTATAAACATATATAAAGTCAAGATTATTTTAAATCTGAAATTTTCATCAAAATTGTAGCGAAATGTCCAAGAAGATTATTATAACAAGTTAAGTAATTAAGACGAATGAAATATAGTTGCACTATTTTGAAATGCAGTCTATTGAGCTTAACGCAGTTAGAATGGGCTTATTGGGCATTGCAGTAGGTTTTGATTAAAATTTTAGGTTAAATTCTAAGGTTTTATGATTGAAGGTTTTTGGTTATTGCATAATTTTTGATTTTTATGTAATATCTATGATGATTAATATTGAAAAATTTTTGGAAATATTGGAAGAAGAAATAAAGACTTATAATGTGCCGGTAATTGATTTAATTGCGACTCAGGAAAATAATCCGTTTAAAATTCTTGTGGGAACAATCTTATCGGCAAGAACAAAGGATGACGTTACGGCAAGGGCAATTGAGCGTCTTTTTGATAAGATATCGGATGCTAAGACTTTAATGCGACTATCTGCCGAGGAGATAGAGAAGTTAATATATCCGGTTGGTTTTTATAAGAATAAGGCAAGGTATTTAACTCAATTACCTGAGGCACTTAAGAGGTTTAACAACGAAGTACCTGACGATATGGAAAGTTTATTAAGCCTTCCGGGAGTGGGTAGGAAAACGGCAAATCTTGTCTTGAGCATGGCATTTGAAATACCTGCCATATGTGTTGACACCCATGTACATCGTATCGTTAATCTATGGGGATATGTAAAGACAAAAACTCCATTGGAAACAGAGATGGAATTAAGAAAAAAATTGCCTGAGAAATTATGGTTGAGGATAAATTCAATTCTTGTTGCCTTTGGGCAGGGTACTTGCAGACCCGTAGCTCCTCATTGCGAGAAATGTATTCTTAATGATAAATGTCCAAAAATAGGAGTAAAACCTGCAAAGACAAGGATAAAACCCAAAAGCTCAAACTCAAAAAAGATATACTCGTGGAATGTAAACGGAATTAGAGCCGTTGAGAAAAAAGGATTTATTGATATTTTAAAAAATTCATCGGCAGATATTTTTTCTCTTCAGGAGACAAAGGCAAATCCGTCTCAATTATCGGAAGCCTTACTTAATATTGACGGTTATCACAGTTATTTTGTAAGTGCACAAAAAAAAGGCTACTCGGGGGTTGCGGTATATTCTAAGATAAAACCGATAAATGTAATTGAAGGTATCGGAATAGACGAGTTTGATAATGAGGGTAGGGTCATTACATTGGAGTATGATGATTTCTTTTTGATAAATGCCTACTTTCCCAATGCTCAACACGAGTTGTTAAGAATTGATTATAAACTTGCATTTGATAGGGCAATTCAAGATTTTATGGATAAATTAAAGCAAAAAAAAACAGTCTTATTATGCGGTGATTATAATGTTGCACATAAGGAAATTGATTTAAAGAATCCTAAAACCAATATGAAAAATCCAGGATTTTCTCCGAGGGAAAGAGATTGGATGGAGCAATTTATTAATTCCGGTTATGTTGATACATTCAGGATATTCAATAAGGAGCCTGATAATTATACGTGGTGGTCTTATAGATTTAATGCCAGAGAGAAAAATATAGGATGGAGAATCGATTATTTCTGCATAGATATTGAGAGCAAGAAGAGAATACTTAATGCCTCAATAATACCGGAGATAAGAGGTTCCGACCACTGCCCCGTATGTGTAGAGTTTGTTTAAGGTGTTTAGACTTTAGACTCTAAGGTAAATCTCCATAAGCAATAGTATTTGTCGTTTGTTATGTCAGGCGGGCATGATACGGCTTCGGTTTTAAATCCGGCATCTATTGTCTCTGCAAATAGACCGTACTCTACAACTCCTACCTGTTTACATGGAAAGTCCTTTAAGCCCTTTCTTCTTCTTGCCTCTTGTACTCTACAAGTTTTTACTCTGTATTCGAGTACGGTATCCGAAATTTTTACTATTTCGTCCTCATTTAGACTTGAGTATAATCTGAATGCAAGTGCTCGTCTTAATCCCTCAATACCTGAATTTTTTTCCAAGCCCAAGAATTTAATAAGTCTCTTTGCCTCTACTACCGTGAATTTTCTCCATGCTTCAATATCCATTTCAATTGCCATATCCATACCGTATTTTTCTTCAATGGATAGAAACCATGAACCGTCGTGAGCAATCCAATTCTTTGCAAAAACCTTTGTTAATTCAATTAATTCTTCTCTTGATAAACTCTCAATTTTATCTGTACTAATCATTTGATTTTTCTCCTTATTTTAGAGCAATACTTTCCCTATTGCTCAATCATATACTATTATTGATACCTTATTTTATATCAATACTCAATATCTTTAGAGGCTCTGACTGCTCTATTATGTGCCCAACTTCTGATTTTTTTTATCTGTTCGTTCATGGTTGTTGACAGCGGAACGGTATTACCGAAAATTATAAAGAGGTCATCCTCCATAAGCTTTCTATCCTCACTAAAAGCCTCATAAGATGCCGATATAATAGCCTGCTCTATCTCACTGCCCGACCATCCCTTTGTGATTTGTGCAAGTTGAGGGATATTAAAATTCTCTAAGTCATTTCCCTTTCCCTTTAAATGAATTGAAAAAATTTCCTCTCTCTCGTGATGAGTGGGTAGGTCAATGAAAAAAATCTGATCAAACCTTCCTCTTCTTAAGAGTTCAGCCGGTAAAAGGTCAATTCTATTTGCCGTTGCAGCAATGAATATATCCGATGTATGTTCTTGCATCCACGTCAAGAAGAAACCGAGAATTCTTGAAGAGGCACTGTCTGACTGCTTATCGCTAATTCCACTTTCGATTTCATCTATCCACAGTATTGCAGGGGCAACAGTATCCATAGTCTTTAAGGCTCTTGAAAAAACAAGCTCGGGAGAGCCACCCATACCTGAATAGACTAAATTCATATCCAAACGAAACAGGGGTAAATCCCATAAACCTGAAATGATTTTTGCCGTAAGACTTTTTCCGCAACCGGATATTCCCATTGAGAGAACACCCCTTGGCTTTTGTAAACCATAAGCCTCAGCCTCTTTTGAGAATGCTTTCTTTCTCTTTTTAAGCCAATCTTTTATATTTCCAAGTCCTCCAAGGTCATCCAAAGAGAGTTTATTTGTATAATATTCCAATACCCCGTCTTTAAGAATCAACTGCTTTTTTTCTTCATTTATCTTACTTATTAAATCAATTGTAACAACCTGCTTTCCTAATAAGGCTTTCATAAATGCCTTGTATGCCTCTTCGTAGGTTAGACCCATTACAGCAGTGATAAAGCTTGTCTTTTCATCATCGTTCAATTCGATTTGTTTTCCGCTTCTTTGAATAGATTCAAGAAATCTTAAAAAAAGCGTCTCTAATTCATCATAATCGGGGAGAGCAAATCTTATAACATCTATTTCCTTTTTTATCATATCGGGAAAAAATTCATCGGAAGACAATAAAAAGATTATCTTACCTTTCTTTTTTAATTTGACGAATGACTCTCGTATTTTCCTATTAACCGGAATACTGTCAAATTTAGAATCACTTAGAAGTGGTGATAAATCCCTGAACACAAAAAAACCCTTAGGGGTTTCTTCTTTTAATACAAAATCAATTGCTTTGATCGGAGATTTAGTATCGGGTATTATATCCGTACCGTCATTTAAACCGTTGTTAATATCCCAATAGTAATTATTTGTGCTGTTAAATGCCTGTTTATTTAAGGCATTAAGAAATTTTTCAACCCTATTTTCCTCATAAGATATTATCTTAATTATAACCTGTCCTGACTTTATTGAAGTTCTGATATTTTCTACAGAATCGTTCATATCATCACCTTGACTTACTCAGCCCATAGCTTCATTAAGTTTACAAGTACCTCTGACGCCTTATACATATCCTCTAAGGCAATCCATTCAAATTTTGAATGAAAGTTAGAGCCACCTGTGAAAATATTTGGTGTCGGTAATTCCATAAAGCTCAATCTTGCACCGTCTGTTCCGCCCCTGATTATATTTCTTTCAGGTTTTATACCGGAATTTTCTACCGCTTTGATTGCCAATTCGGTAACTTTCGGGTACTCATCTAAAATAACTTTCATATTTCTATAAGATTCGGTTACGTTTAACTTAATTGATGCTTTTGGGTGTTTTTTTGACATTTTATCAACGACCGTTCTTAAATATTTTTCTTGCTTTCTTAAACCGCTCTCTTCAAAGTCTCTGAGTAGAATTTTTAAGGTAGTTTGTTCTGCAAAGCCTGTTATGCTGTATGGATGAATATATCCCTCTCGCTTTTCGGTTGTTTCCGGTGATAGGGCATCTTTTGGAAATTCATTTATTAAATCCGATGCTATTTTAACTGCATTAAGCAATTTTCCCTTTGCGTATCCGGGATGAACATTAATGCCTGTTATTATTATTTCAGCCGAATCTGCACAGAATGTTTCGTCCTCTATCTCACCGAGTTTTTCACCGTCAACGGTATATGCATAATCAGCATCAATCTCTTTCTTTGTAACATGATTAACACCGTTGCCAATCTCTTCGTCAGGAGTAAATAAAACTCTTATTCTCGGACGTGCTATATCGGGATGACTGATTAAATATTCCAAAGCTCCTAATATTTCAACAATTCCTGCCTTATCATCAGCTCCAAGTAAGGTATCTCCACTCGTTGTAATTATTGTTTTGCCCTTTTTTGTTGATAAATACGGATTATCCTCTGCCTTAAGAATAACATTATCTTTATCCGACAGTATTATATCTCCTCCGTCATAGTTCTTATTTATTTTAGGCTTAACGTCTTTACCCGACACATCCGGTGCGGTATCAACGTGAGATATTAATGCAATAGTCGGTAGTTTTTTATTAACATTTGATTCCAAGGTTGCAAAAACATAGCCCCATTTATTCACAAAGGCATCCTTTAAACCGATTGTTTTTAACTCGTCCACCAACCTATTTGATAAGTTTAATTGTTTTTTTGTTGACGGGAAGCTATCAGAGCTCTCATCAGATTGTGTATCAATCTTAACAAATTCTAAAAATCTTTTCAACATTCCTTCAAATTCCATACTTCCTCCTTAATTTTATCCTTGATTAAACGGCAACTTCATTTGAATTGAACTTGCCTCATTTTGTTCATTTATTTTACTATCGTCTCTTGTATTATCGGTCGTATTATTTTCTCCGCTATTATTAGATAAATCATTTAAGTCTTCATTAATAATAAATTTAATATTATCAACATCAAAGGTTGTTAATCGCTTTCCCCTTGCCTTAATACCCTTAACGGCGATGAAATCGTCGCTATTTAATATTTCATTTTCTCTGCTTTTATGTTTGCCGCCAAAAAATATCTCAAGTTCAGAGTTTTTTGTATTTGTTAATTCTATAAGTTTTGAATTAGGATTATCGCCGATTATATTTACCATTTTTTCGGTTTCTTCAACCTTAAATCTTTTTAAATAATAGTATTTTTGTTCACCGTCGAAAAATACGGCAGTATATGTTTTTTCAGGTTCATACTTCTCTATTAAGAATATACCATCTTCAAAATGATGTGATAATTCATAAGGAGATAATTCCATATTTCCTGACTTTGCAAAGGCAATTATTTTATCCTCGCCTGAAAAACTGCCAAGATACTTACCTCTACTTTCGGAGTTAAGTCTGTTAACGGTATTATCAAACCAAATTTTCATTCCACCAAGTGTAGATACGCCCTTTTCTTTTAGCCTAATTTTATCTACATCGTGTCTTGAAAGAATATTTCCTATGGAATTTCTTCCCTTTATTATCAAGGATGAAAAGTCAAATTCAAACTGGAGATTTCTAATCCTTGCCTTCTGTTTAAGACTTATCTTTATAATTTCAGCTTCTCCGTTTGGATTTGCCGTAAAGTATAATAGCTTTGAATCCGGTGTTCCCTTTGTAAGGTCATACTCCTTATCTCTTGTAATTCCCGTAATAAAAAATCTCTTAATCATTACATTGCCGTTTTTCCCGTCCTTATAAATGGCATTATAAACAGTTCTCTTATCATTTTTCTTAAAAACGGCTATATGTACGATATCCTTTCCTACAAATGATTTACCGTTTACCTTCACTATATAATATTTACCGTTTTTTAAAAAAACAATTATATCGTCAATATCCGAACACTCGGAGACAAACTCTTCTTTTTTTAACGATGTCCCGAAAAATCCTTCTTTTCTATTCACAAATAATTTTTGATTTGTAGCAACAACCTTTGTAGCTTCAATTGTATCAAAACTTCTTATCTCTGTTTTTCTTTCTCTGCCCTTTCCGTACTTTTCTTTTAATTGTGTGAAATAATTAATTGTATATGGTATTATATGATTGATATCATATGTAATTATTTTCATCTCTTCTTCAAGTGATTTAATGTACTCATCGGCTTTAAATGCATTGTACTTTGAAATTCTCTTGATTTTTATCTCGGTTAACCTAACTATATCATCGTATGTAACTTCTCTTTTAAGAAGTTTTTTAAAAGGCTCCAACCCCTTATCTATCGTTGTAACTATGGAATCCCATGTTTCGCAGTCCTCTATATTATTATATATTCTATTTTCAATAAAGATTTTTTCAAGTGAGGAAAAATGCCACTGCTCATTTAATTCCGACATTTTTATTTCCAGCTCTAATTGTAATAAGGAAACGGTTTTGTCAGCCGATCTTTTGAGTATCTCGTCAACGCCAATAAATTCAGGTTTATTCTCATAAATAATACAGGAATTCGGAGAAATTGAAATTTCGCAATCTGTAAAGGCATACAGAGCATCAATTGTCTGATCAGGTGACACATTCGCCTGAAGGTGTACCATAATTTCAACACTTCCTGCCGTATTATCGTCAATTTTTTTTATCTTTATCTTTCCCTTTTCGTTTGCATTTAAAATTGAATCTATTAAACTGCCTGTTGTCTTACCGAAGGGTAACTCTGTAATGATAAGCGTTTTTTTATCGACCTTATTAATTTTTGCTCTAACTCTAATTTTACCGCCTTGCAGACCTCTATTATATCTTGAAAAATCAGCCATACCACCGGTAAGAAAATCAGGAAATATTTCAAACCCTTCACCATTGAGATAGGATATTGTTGCATCAATTAACTCGTTAAAATTATGTGGCAATATTTTTGAAGCAAGTCCTACCGCTATTCCTTCAACGCCAAGTGCCAAGAGAAGGGGGAACTTAACGGGCAAGTGTATAGGCTCTTTATTCCTTCCGTCATAACTCATCTTCCACTTTGTCGTTTTAGGGTTAAAGAGTATCTCTAATCCAAGCTTTGATAACCTTGCCTCAATATATCTTGGTGCTGCCGCATGATCACCGGTTAAAATATTGCCCCAATTTCCCTGTGTTTCAATTAGAAGTTCTTTTTGTCCCAAAGAAACCAGAGCATCACCAATAGAGGCATCACCATGAGGATGATACTGCATGGTAAAACCTATTATATTGGCAACCTTATTAAACCTACCGTCATCAAGACGTTTCATAGCGTGCAAAATCCTTCGTTGAACCGGCTTTAATCCGTCATTCAGATAGGGGACAGCACGCTCCAAAATAACATACGAAGCATAGTCCAAGAACCAGCTCTCATACATATTGGATAAATATTTAACTTGAGACAATCCACTGTTATCTATATCGAAACCAACAGCTTGCCCATCTTTTATCTCGTCTATCTCATTTTCAATCTTATCGTCCATGTTTTATCTTCCACCACTTAATATTTCAATTTTAAAATCCAAAGTCTATTTTAATTACATAAAATAAAAAAACTTATAATTCAATACATAAAAGCCAATTAACAAAACACATCTAATCTATTTTTTTTATCATCTTTCTGATTAAAGCTCTAACATTTCCTGCAACAGCCGTAGAAAGAGCCTTTTCAAGTATATCAAGTGCCTCGTTTTTATTTCCCATTTTAATATAAACCCTTCCCATATTTATCAGATAATTAACATCGTCTTTTGTCAGTACTGAACGTGCTTTTTTAAAGTATTTAATTGCCTCATAATAGTTCTTTTGTGTTTCATAAATCAAGCCCTTCATATCCAACAGAGGAGCAAAATTAGCATCAATAGCCAATCCTTTATCAACATAACGCATTGCACTGTTATATTTTTTTCTATTCAACTCTAACTTGGCAAGATTTTGAAAGGCATTTTCGGGATTTGAATAAGTATCTGAATTAGCGGCAATCAATAAATTTTCCTTTGCCAAGTCGTACTTTCCCAATTCCGTATAAATAAGACCGAGGAAATTATTTGCATCATGATACTTCGGGCTAATCATAAGAACTTTTTTAAAGTATTTAATTCCCTTTTTAAATTCTCTCTTATATATACACACTATTCCAAGACCACTTAAAGCCCTAACCATATTAGGCCTCTTTTTAATAGCCTTTAATAGTTGTTTTCTGGCAAGATTCAACTTTCCCTCATTCAAATAATACACGCCCATATTCAGTGCATATTCAGGGGTTCCCTTTTTAATGCGTCCGGGAGTGGTTTCTACCTTTTTCTTACATCCGGTAAAAACCAACAGTATTACAAAAATAAATATAATTAATCGTTTCATTTTTCCTCCGATTTACTTAATAACTTATAGGATTTTATCTTTTTAGATATA
>CAYOTE010000044.1:8045-12736 GCA_964406785.1 uncultured Clostridia bacterium | reverse complement strand
CTTTCGTGTCTGGCACGAAAGTTTAAAATACTAAAAATCATGAAAGAAAGTATGTCGTATCATTTGATAACAATTATCTACTGCGGAGTATTATTAAAGCACTCGGAGAAAATGGATTTTTATCTATAGATTAATTATGCCGTTAATAAACTTTTACTAAAATATATTAAAAACAGTGGTTCAGTCGTAGCATATTTGATTTTTATCGGTGCATTTCAATAATCGTATAAAATTTTAGGTATTAGTAGTGTTTGGCGAAATATTTATGTATAATATGGGAGGAGGTGATGTTATGGTTGAAAAATTATTAATATTATTAATTATACTGGTAATTGTAAATATTATATTATCAATAAAAAAGAAAAACTTCGTGGATATAAAGCCTCAATTAAGAGAACTTGAAACAGATGTGTTAAAATTCAAAACCGGTTTGGAAATGATTGAGAAATCTATTAAGGACGAATTTCAAAGAGATAGAATGGAGACAAATAATACTTCGAAAATTAATAGAGAAGAGTTAACGAGTTCCTTAAAATCATTTGAAATGAAATTTTCCGAGAATATCAAAAACTTAAATGATTTAATCCGGCAAAATTTTGGAGATTTTAATCAACAACAGATATACAATAATAAACAGGCAAAAGAAGCTATTAAGGATGTTGAAAAAACTATTGAAAAAGAGTTAAAGGCAATTAGAGAGGATAATTCCAAACAGTTGGATGAGATGAGAAAAACCGTTGACGAGAAATTACAGACAACCTTGGAAAAACGTCTTGGTGAATCATTTAAGCAGGTTAGCGACAGGTTAGAACAGGTTCATAAGGGCTTGGGTGAAATGCAAACTATTGCTACGGGCGTTGGTGATTTGAAAAAGGTACTTTCAAATGTAAAAACAAGAGGTGTCTTAGGTGAATACCAATTGGGAAATATATTGGAGCAAATTCTAACTCCTAATCAATACTCTAAGAATGTGGCAACAAAACAAGGTAGTCAGGCAAATGTTGAATTTGCATTAAAATTGCCGGGTAGGGATAAAGACTCTGCCGTATGGTTACCCATTGATTCAAAATTCCCAATAGAAGATTATCATTCTCTCTTGGATGCCTTCGAGCTGGGGGATAAGGTTGAAATTGAAAAATCGACCCAGCTTTTAATTAAAAAAATAGAACTCTTTGCAAAAAATATTAGTGAAAAATACATAGATCCTCCGCATACAACCGATTTTGGTATTATGTTTTTGCCGGTAGAAAGTCTCTATGCTGAAGTTTTAAGGCATCCAGGCTTATTTGAAACGCTTCAAAAGAAGTACAAAATTACAGTTACCGGTCCGACAACATTGTCGGCATTATTAAATAGTTTACAGATGGGATTTAGAACTTTGGCAGTCCAAAAGAGGAGTAGTGAGGTCTGGGATATTTTAAAGGCAGTAAAGTTTGAATTTAAACAGTTTTCCGAAGTCTTGGCGAAGGCTCATAAGCAGATAGATACTGCATCGGGGACACTCGGAACATTGAGAAGTACACGAACAAAGGTTTTGGAAAGAAAATTAAAAGACGTAGAAAACTATACGGCAATTGAATCGCAGGAAGTTTTAGACTCCGTAAAAAAACATCCAGTAAAAAATTAAAAAAATAACTATTCTCCATTGACAAGAACTGTTGTTCTTGTTAAACTGTGAACGGTTTCACAGTGTGAATGCTTTCACACGGAGTGGGATTGGTTTAGATACGGAGGTATAATGAATACAGCAAAAGACAAAATAGTTGTTGTTGAGGATATTTTATTGGATTATAAGGAAGCCGGAAGAGATAAATTAATTCCTATTCTTCAAAAGGTTCAGGAACATCATGGTTATCTTTCAAAGGAATCGGTAACTAAAATATCAAAACATCTTAACTTGCCCGTAAGTAAAATTTACGGTGTTGCAACTTTTTATAATCAGTTTAGGTTTAAGCCCAAGGGTAAATATCATATTCTTGTATGCAGAGGAACAGCCTGTCACGTTAAAGGCTCGCTTGATGTTTTAGGTACCTTGATAAATATGCTCAATATTGAACCCGGACAAACTTCGAGAGATGAACTTTTCAGCTTGGAAGTTGTAGCCTGTATCGGTGCATGCGGACTTGCACCTCTCATATGTATAAATGAGGAATTTCACGGCAATGTTAATTCGGACAAAATAGAAGCTCTTATAGAAAACATCAGAAAAGAGGAAAATTGATATGGAAAATAATACAAAAAATTTAGATAATAAGATTAACTTTGACTTTATCTCTGACAAGGAGAGGAATAAATTATTGAATAATCTTCTTGCTCATCCTATTGCACAAAAAAAGAAATTAAAGGCAGAAAACAATTCAATTGCAGAGGTTTTAACGGAGCTTAATAAGGAAGTTGATACTGCTCGAATTTATGTAGGTGCTGGAACTTGCGGACTTGGTGCGGGAGCGGCAAAGACAATAGATGAAATAAAAACATACTTGGATAAGAATAAAATCGAAGGAGATATTGTTGAGGTAGGATGTATAGGATTATGCTCGGCTGAACCGATAGTTGATATAAAACTCCCGGGTAAAAACAGGATAGCATTTAAAAATATTGATGCAGATAAGGTAGAGGGCTTATTTGATTCCGTATTTGCTAATAAAATTCCTCAGGAAATGGTTCTCGGACAACATTCTTCGGAAAATAGTGATAAGTGGGATGGAGTTCAAGACATCAACGAGAACAGCTTTTTTGCTTTGCAGACAAGAATGGTTTTGACTAATTGCGGAATTATTGACCCTGTGAACATAGAAGAATATATGTATAATGGCGGTTATTCTGCCTTTCTTGAAATAATAAATAATAAAACTCAGGCTGAGATATGTGATACAGTTATAGAGAGTGGATTAAGGGGCAGAGGTGGCGGTGGCTTCCCTACCGGGAAAAAATGGCAGTTTGCACTTAATACGGAATCAAGTAAAAAATATATGATATGTAATGCCGATGAGGGTGATCCGGGAGCATTTATGGATAGAGCCTTAATCGAAGGAGATCCTCATAAATTATTGGAAGGATTATCCATTGCTGCATACGCCATAGGAGCTACAACAGCCTATATATATATAAGAGCAGAGTATCCTCTTGCAATCAAGAGACTTGAACGTGCAATAGAAGATTCTAAGAAATACGGACTAATAGGAGATAATATTTTTGACTCCGGTTATAATCTTGAAGTTATAATTAAAATGGGAGCTGGAGCCTTTGTCTGCGGTGAAGAAACAGCATTAATTCATAGCATAGAGGGGAAGAGAGGAATGCCGAGACCAAGACCTCCGTTTCCTGCAATAAGTGGTTTATTCGGTAAGCCGACAATAATAAATAATGTTGAAACATTGGGAAATATTCCCGTTATATTTGAAAAGGGTGTAAATAGTTTTAACTCCTTAGGTACTGAGAACAGTAAGGGAACCAAGGTCTTTGCCTTATCAGGTAAGGTTACACATACCGGACTTGTAGAGGTTAAGATGGGTACCTCGGTAAGAGATATTGTTTTTGAAATAGGTGGCGGAGTCCCTAATAATAAAAAGTTTAAAGCTGTCCAAATAGGCGGACCGTCAGGTGGATGTATTCCTGAGCAAGAATTGGATATTGAGGTTGATTATGAATCATTGAAAGAGGTTGGTGCAATGATGGGCTCGGGCGGACTTGTAGTTATGGACGAGGATACCTGTATGGTTGATGTCGCAAAGTTTTTTATGGACTTTATTCAAAGAGAGAGTTGCGGAAAGTGTATCCCGTGTAGAGAGGGAACAAGAAGAATGTTGGAAATATTGGAATCAATTACAAGAAGCAGGAAAAATGAAAGTTCATTTGATGCCTTAAACAGATTTCAAGGTATTTTACAAATGGAGCAATTAGCGACTACAATTCAAACAACGAGTCTCTGCGGATTGGGGCAATCGGCTCCAAACCCGATATTAAGTACATTAAGATGGTTCAGAAACGAGTATGAAGCACATATATATGACCGAAAATGTCCGGCAGGTGCTTGTAAAGAGATGTTGACTTATACTATTGATCTTGACAAATGTATAGGTTGTACTCTATGTTCGAGAAAATGTCCGACTGAGGCTATAGTCGGTAAGGTAAAAACTCCGCACTTTATTGTAGAAGATAAGTGTATTCAGTGCGGTGAATGTTTTAAAGTTTGTAAATTTGATGCTGTAAAAGTCAGTTGATAGGAGATAACTTATGATTAAAATAGAAGTTAACGGTAAGGAATTAAATGTTAAGAGAGGGGATACAATTCTCTCGGCTATAAGAAAAGAGGGTTTTGATGTACCTACTCTTTGTCATATGGAGGGGCTAACCCCGACAGGTGCATGCCGGTTATGTGTTGTGGAGGTAGAAGGGATGAAAAATCTTATTCCAAGTTGTTCCTATCCTGTTTCCGAGGGTATGAAAATTATGACACATTCTCCTAAGGCTCAGACCGCAAGAAAGACAATAATTGAATTATTATTGGCAAATCATCCTGATGATTGTTTATACTGTTCGAGAAGTGATGATTGTGAATTAAGTAAATTAGCCTATGAGTACGGAGTAAGGCATAGAAGATTTACCGGACAAAGAAATCGACATAGTCTTGATATTGCAAGTCCTTCAATTGTAAGAGATCCTGAAAAGTGTATTCTCTGCGGAAAATG
>CAYOTE010000044.1:0-7945 GCA_964406785.1 uncultured Clostridia bacterium | reverse complement strand
AGTGAGAGACCTGAAATGAAGGTTGACGGATATGCTGATTTGGATGCGGTATTAACAACAAGAGAAATCGCAAAATTAATAAAGAGATATGGGATTGATTTAACAAGTCTTGAACCGGAAGCGGCTGATATACCTTTTGGAAGTCGAAGTACGGCAGGTAAACTCTTTGGTGCTACAGGCGGTGTAATGGAAGCAGCTCTAAGAACTGCATATCATATGCTCACCGGAGAAAATAAAAAAGATCTTAAAATTTCAGAATTACGTGGATTTGACGGAATAAAAGAGGCTAAGATAACGATAGGTGATAAGACCTTGGGTGTTGCGGTTGCAAGTGGACTTGGGAATGCAAGAATATTACTTGATCAGTTAAAGAACGGCAGAACCGATCTTCATTTTATAGAAGTAATGACTTGTCCGGGCGGATGTATTGCCGGTGGTGGACAACCTATTAATTCGGATAAGGAAAAAATTGCGGCAAGAATGAAGGTCCTTTATAATATTGATAAAACCGAAAAAATAAGGACTTCACATGATAATATTGCCGTAAAAGAACTTTATAAGGACTTTCTCGGTGAGCCTTTAAGTCATATAAGTCATAAGCTTTTACATACCACTTATAATAAAAGAGATGTCCTTTAGAGGAGAAATTTTATGGGGCAAAGTCATCAAAGCCATAGACAACCTCTGATAAGAACAATAAAGGAGCGTTGTAAGGTCTGTTATACCTGTGTAAGAGAATGTCCTGCAAAGGCAATCCGAATCTCAGGTGGACAGGCTGAGGTAATAGAGGACAGGTGTATAGGTTGCGGGATTTGTGTAAGGGTGTGTAGTCAAAACGCAAAGGTTGTGAGAACCTCGCTTAATAAGGTTGAAGATATTTTAAATTCCGATTCGGGAAAAATTGCCTGTTTGGCTCCGAGTTTCCCCGCTGAGTTTATCAATATACAACCTGAAAAACTTGTAGGAGTTCTTAAGAGTTTAGGCTTTGATAAGGTTGTTGAGGTGGCATTTGGTGCTGATCTTGTTGCAAAGAAGTATGCGGAAATGGTTGATGATGAGGGAAAAGGCAGTATGCGACATATAGCTACTACCTGCCCCGCAATAGTGTCTTATATAGAGAAGTATCATCCGTCCTTGGTTAGAAATTTAGCAAATCTTGTCTCTCCCATGATTGCTACGGCACGTGTGATTAGTCAATTTTACGGCAGTAATTATAAAAAAGTCTTTATTGGTCCCTGTCTTGCAAAAAAAGACGAGGCAATGAGAGATGAATTATATGGCGAAATCAATGCTGTAATAACTTTTTCGGAGTTAAGAGATTTAATGAAGTTAAAGAATATTGATTTAACTAAAGTTGAGAATAGCAATTTTGACCCGCCGTATCCCGGAAAGGGAATGTTATTTGCAATAGAGAAGGGAATGCTCGAAGCTGCCGAATTAAAAGAAGATTTGATGACAAACGAGATAGTTGCAACAGACGGTGCCAAGAATTTTGTTCAGGCTATCAAGGAGTTTGAAAAGGGTGCATTAAATGCAAAACTATTAGAAGTCCTATGTTGTAACGGTTGTATTATGGGCTCGGGAATGACAAACTCAAAATCACATTTTGCGAGAAGAACAGCAGTTGGAAAGTACGCAAAGGAGAGAATAGATAAGGTTGATGTGGATGCGTGGAAAAAACAGATAGAGGAATTTGAATATCTTAATTTTGGCAGAGAATTTAAAATTGACGACCATAGATTACCGGCTCCCTCAAAAGACGAACTTAAGAGAATTTTCAGAGAGATGGGTAAGTATAAACCTCAGGACGAGTTAAACTGTGGTGCTTGCGGATATGACACCTGTATTGATCACGCTATTGCAATTCATAAGGGACTGGCTGAAAATGAAATGTGTCTTCCCTTTACAATAGATACCTTGAAGGAAACAGCAAAGGAATTGTCTTTTTCCTATGAACAGTTGGTAAGTGCTAAAAATGCTCTTGCTCAGGCTGAAAAACTTGCCGGAATGGGACAACTTGCAGCAGGAATTGCCCACGAGGTAAATAATCCTCTTGGAGTTGTTCTATTATATGCAAATCTTCTATATGAGGAATGTCCTGAAGATAATCCAATGAGAGAAGACTTAAAGATGATTGTTGATCAGGGAGAGAGGGCTAAAAAGATTGTCAGTGGACTTTTAAACTTTGCAAGAAAAAATAAATTGAATATTCAATCCACGGATATAAGTAAATTGATTGATAAGAGTTTAAAGGGAATAATAAAGCCAAAGAATATCTCTTTGGTAATAGACCATAAGGTTAAGGATATTATTGCGGATATAGATCCGGATCAGATGATGCAAGTTGTATTAAATCTTATAACAAATTCTATAGAGGCAATGCCAAACGGTGGTACTATTAATATAATAACGGATAAGTATAAGGATATGCTTAGAATAATTATTAGAGATAATGGTACGGGAATAGAGGAAAAGAAAATTAAAAAGGTATTTGAGCCTTTTTATACAACAAAACAAATAGGCAAGGGCACGGGCTTAGGGCTTGCTGTCAGTTACGGAATAGTTAAAATGCACAGTGGAAATATTACGGTCTCAAGTAATAATAATCCTGAAAAGGGTGAAACTTTTACAGAATTTATAGTGTCTGTTCCAAGAAATAATGATAAAATAAATAATAGGATTAAGTAAGGAGAAATAAAATGAGTAACCAAAAAACAATTTTAATAGTTGACGATGATATTGATTTATTAGAGCAGACATCGGTTGTTGTCGGTGGAGCAGGATATAAGATTGTAACGGCGGATAGTGAAAAAACGGCTATGGAAATATTGGAAACCAATGTACCTGACCTTGCTATATTTGATTTAATGATGGAAAATATGGATAGTGGTTTTATTTTAAGCAGGAAATTAAAAGAAATAGATGAAAAAGTTCCCGTAATAATAGTTACTGCCGTTACGAGTGAAACCGGACTTCATTTTGAAACAGACGGTGCCAATAAAAAAAGTTGGATAAAGGCGGATGCAATAATTGATAAGGGAATAAGATACGAGCAATTGCTTTCAAAAATTTCGGATTTATTGAACTAAATAAGTAAAATGGAACCGGTAAAAGTTTTAGTTGTTGACGACGAGCTGGGAATGAGACTCGGAGTTAAGAGAGTCTTGGATAAGTTTAAAATAAATATCGGACAGGATATCAATGACTTAGGGTTTTCAATTACTATTGTAGAGAGTGGCGAAGAGGCATTGGAGCAAATTGCCGAATCAAAACCGGATATTATGATTTTAGATCATAAATTACCCGGTATTCAGGGACTTGACCTTCTTGACGAGTTAAAACAAAATAAGACTGATATTTTAACTATTATGGTAACGGCTTATGCCTCAATCGAAGTTGCAATAAGTGCAACAAAGGGCGGAGCATTTGACTTTCTTGCTAAACCTTTTACACCGGCTGAACTAAAACATACCGTTAGTAAAGGTGTAAAACATCTTATTCTTAAAAAACGAGCCGAAAAATTAGCCGAAGAAAAGAAGCAAATTAGATTTCAGTTTATCTCAGTACTTGCTCACGAGTTAAAATCGCCACTGGCAGCTGTTGAGGGTTATTTACGAATAATGGATCAGAGAATGGCAGGAGATAAATTATCCGGTTATGAAAAGATGATTAAACGCTCTCAAGTCAGACTCGAAGGTATGAGAAAGATGATACTTGATTTATTGGATTTGACAAGGATTGAGTCCGGCAAGTTTAATAGAGAAATAAAGAAGGTTGATGTTATTGAAATATTACAGGACTCTATCGACAGCGTTATTCCCGATGCCGATCAGAGAGAAATAAAAGTTTTACTGAGCAGACAAGAACCTCTGTTTATGAATGCGGACAGGGGTGAATTGGAAATTATATTTAATAATTTTATGTCAAACGGAATTAAGTATAATAAGGATAAGGGAAGCTTAACTATCGATGTCAAAGAGGAAAAAGAACATATAGTCATTGGTTTTATTGATACGGGAATAGGAATGTCCGAGGAGAATGTAGGCAGACTCTTCGGTGAATTTGTAAGAATAAAATCCGAAGAAACTAAAAATATTACGGGCAGCGGTTTAGGTTTATCAATCGTTAAAAAATTAATTAGATTTTATGACGGAGCGGTTGAAGTTAAGAGTACATTGGGTAAGGGCTCTGTATTCAGTATAAAATTAAAAAGTTTAAGTAAGACTGAGAATGATGCTTAAAATTTTTTTAATGATAAAGAATTTAATAAAATAGAATAAGTGAGGCATTAAATGAGTAAACCACGAACTATAAGGGGCGACAGGTTACATATAGCAATATTCGGTCGAAGAAATGCAGGAAAGTCTTCACTTATAAATGCAATAACAAAACAAAAAGTTTCAATAGTATCGGATACTCCGGGTACTACGGCTGACCCTGTATTTAAGGCAATGGAATTAATTCCCATAGGTCCCATTGTCATCATTGATACTGCCGGACTTGACGATGTAGGAACGGAAATTGGAAAACTCAGAGTTGAAAGAACTGAAAAGGTTCTTAAAAAAACAGACCTTGCCATTCTTGTAGTATCTTCCGATAGTATGGACTTTAAATATGAAGAGGATATGGTGGGCAAATTGAAAGCTGACGGTATCCCGTTTATCATTGTTATAAATAAGAGCGATATTGAAATTTCCGAGCAGGTAAAAAAATGGCGAGAGGATAAAAAAACCGTTTTGGTATCAACTTTAACGAGAGACGGCATAGATGATTTAAGAGCTGAAATTGTAAGAACCTATCCAAAAGATTGGGAGTCGCCGTTTATAAAGGATATTATTGAGCCCGGTGATATTATTGTCTTGGTAACCCCCATTGATCTTGGGGCTCCAAAAGGTAGGATGATAATGCCTCAGGTTAAGGCAATCAGAGAGATTCTTGATGCCGATGCAATTCCGGTAATTTGTAAAGAGACCGAATTAAAACAGGCTCTAAGTCAATTAAAAAATCCACCCTCTCTTGTAATAACGGATTCACAGGTATTTGATAAGGTTAATAGGGACGTACCCGAAGATATAAGATTGACCTCTTTTTCAATACTGTCAATAAGACAGAAGGGCGATTTACAACAGATGATTGACGGAGTTATGGTTTTAAAAAGCTTAAAGCCAGGAGACGAAATTCTTATAGCTGAGACCTGTACTCATCATCCTACCGAAGACGATATAGGAAGAATCAAAATACCGAAATGGCTTAACGAGTATTGTGGTGGAGGATTAAATATAACAACAATGCAGGGATATGATTATCCTGATAATGTTGATAGATATAAGTTAGTTATTCATTGCGGTGCCTGTACATTGAACGGGCAGGAGGTAAAAAATCGACTGATTACAGCCTCAAAGAACAATATTCCGGTTACAAATTACGGAGTTTTAATTTCATATTTAAAGTCGGCATTCCCAAGAGCAATAATGCCCTTTAAAGAGTATGAAAAAGTTAAGGAGTTATTATGATTGATACAGGATTTATAGACAGTGAAAAAATTTTTAAGCAGATTTCAAAGGAAAATATACCTGAAAAATCTGAGATTAATGATATACTTTCAAAGGCAAGAGAATTAAAGGGTATTAACGAAGATGAGGTAAGTAAGCTCTTACAGGTTGAAGATCCGGAGCTTTGCGATGCAATATTCGAAACTGCCGATTTTGTTAAGAAGAACATATACGGCAAGAGGCTTGTGCTTTTTGCTCCTCTCTATATATCAAATCTTTGCAATAATGAGTGTCTGTATTGTGGTTTTCGTAAGAGTAATACCGGAATAAAGCGAAAGACTCTTTCAACCGATGAAATTAAAAGAGAGACTGAAATATTAATAAATGACGGACATAAGAGACTTCTTCTTGTTTCGGGAGAGGGGCTTGGCGAATCAGCCTTGGATTATACCTTAAGAGCAATAGAAAGTATTTATTCCGTTAAAAATGACAAGGGTGATATTCGTAGAATTAATGTTAATATCGCTCCCCTTGATGTTGCAGGTTTTAAAAGATTAAAAGAGGCAAAAATAGGAACCTATCAATTATTTCAAGAGACGTATCATTACGAGACCTATAAGGAAATGCATCCTTCGGGTGTCAAGTCTGATTATCTCGGACATCTCTTTGCAATGGATAAGGCAATGGAAGGCGGTATTGATGATGTAGGTATAGGAACCTTATTCGGACTGTATGACCCTAAGTTTGAGGTAATGGCATTGCTTCAACATAATAAATATCTTGAAAAAAAATTCGGAGTAGGCTGTCATACAATATCGGTACCGAGAATAGAACCGGCTGATAATTCACCGACATCCGTATCACCACCCTATAAAATTGATGATAAAACATTTATGAAGATAATTGCCGTTTTAAGAATTGCAGTTCCATATACGGGAATTATTCTCAGCACGAGGGAAAATGCCGATTTTAGACGTGAGGCTTTTAGATTGGGTGTTTCACAGATTAGTGCAGGCTCTAAGACGGATCCGGGCGGTTACTCAAACAAACATAGTGCAACTCAATTTTCTCTTGGTGATCATCGCTCTCTTGCCGAGGTAATTGAAGATATGTTAAATTACGGATATATACCCTCCTTTTGTACGGGATGTTATAGGCTAAACAGAACGGGTGCCGATTTTATGGATATGGCAAAACCGGGTTTGATAAAACATTATTGTCTTCAAAACGGTTTAACAAGCTTCTTAGAGTATCTTACAAATTTTGCCGATGAAAGACTTCAAAAGAAGGGACAAAAACTCATTGATATTATAGCAAGTGAGGTTCCGGTTAAAAACAGAGAACTATTAAATAAGAATCTTGCAAAGGTAAAAGCAGGTCAAAAGGACATTTATATCTAAGGGGATGGATGTAGTAAAACGGCTTAATCGCCTATACACTAAGGCTGAAAAAGAAGATATTCTCTTTTTTTTGTCAACCGAAGATTCCGATGAGATAGATGCCCTATACAAATTTGCGGGACAGGTAAGAGAAGAGCATACCGGCAATGAAATTCATTTAAGAGGATTATTGGAATTTTCTAACCATTGCTCCCGATTATGTACCTATTGCGGATTAAATAAAACAAATAATAATTTAACGAGATATAGAATTGATAGGGAAGATATTGTAAAAATTGCAATTGATGCCTCTTTGAGCGGATACAGAACTATTGTGCTTCAATCGGGAGAGGATAGCTCTTATTCAATTGAGGATTACACCTATATATTGAGAGAAATAAAGTCAAATACAGACCTTGCCATAACGTTGGGAATTGGGGAAAGAACCTTTGAAGAGTATAGAATTCTTAAAGAAAATGGTGCGAACAGGTATCTTTTAAAGCATGAGACCTCGGACACAGCCTTGTATAAAAAACTAAATCCGGGTATGAGCTTGAAGTATCGGCTAAATTCTCTTAAGGAGTTAAAGAAATTGGGATATGAGGTTGGAAGCGGGATTATGATAGGCTTACCGTGGCAGACCCTCGATATTATTGCCGATGATATTATACTTTTTAAAGAGTACGATTTTGATATGATAGGCTGTGGACCCTTCATAGCCCATGAGGCAACACCTCTTGCAGGCTTCCCATCCGGCGATACCGAACTATCTTTTAAGGTTTTGGCAATTAATAGAATAGTAACAAGAGATACGAATTTACCTTTTACAACCTCGCTGTCAGTATTAACAAAAGAGGAACAAAACTCATTTACAGAACCTTTTTTTAGAGGAGCAAACGTCATAATGCCTAAGATAACTCCGTTAAACTATCAAAAACTCTACGATATTTATCCTAATGACAATTTATATAACGGAAATTCCAAGGACTTTATTAAGAGTATAAATACCTCGCTCAAAACAAGAGGACTAAAAGTCTCAACCTCATTAGGCAATAGATTAAATACCCGTTAAAC
>CAYOTE010000043.1:0-12974 GCA_964406785.1 uncultured Clostridia bacterium | reverse complement strand
GATATAAACCCGTAGGACTTGTTTTTATGCATATAAATGCGGTAAATTATGATAATGGAATTTATCAAATATTTCCTGGAGACAGAAATACAATAAAAAAACGAAGTGTCAACTTTGCCCTAAACCTAATAAGAGAGTATCTTAATTCTCTATAAATTCAGACGCTGATGTACCAGATTGTAAAAGGTGCAAAGATTAGGGCAAATCGCTCTGTATATAGAGTTTCGTGTTTTTAGGGATAATTTTAAACTTGCGAAGTTGTCGCTCTGTGATCAGTTTATTGCCTTTAAGTTGTAAGACAATTCTTTTATTTTTAAATCGTTTTTTTATAAAATATCTTGCTTTTTTTGCCGATCTTATATTTATTAAAAAAGGCCCGTTAAATCCTATAATGATTCTCGTATTATCAGGTAGAGAATCCCAGTCGTGTATTCTATTACCGGACTTAACTTCTCCGTTCGGCAAGAAATAGATAGTATTAGTCTTGTTGAAATTTTTCCCTGCAAAACTCCAAGCGGTAAACTCACCTGTGATTTTAAATATGGGACCGAGTCGTTTTTCCTGACCGAAAGGAGAATTAATTCGTACTTCGGTGCCTATTGGTAAATTACCCCAACCAAGCTTTTTCTTTATTTTATTACCACGAATTCTTTTGCCGTTTGTCAGTATATAAAGAGTAGTGGCACTATCGTAGTCCTCTCCGGCAATATTCCATGCCGTGTTATTTTTAGATATTATATTTGAAAGATTGATTTTTATTACTTTTTTTGATCTTTTTATTTTTCCTGAAAAGACAGGTAGTAATCGTCCTCTTTTAGTATTTCTATTATTTGCAATATAAAAAGTTCGTTTTATTTGAATATCATCTGAGAGTCGCCCATGTCTAACATCCGGATCATAACGCCATCGTCCTTTCAACCCCGCTTTACGTCTTATAAAATTGAGTGCACATTTTTTTCGTCCTCTATGTGGACGCTTAAACCACCTGTTAGGTCTCCCATATGAGACTTGACTATGAGTTAAAACATTTTTATCTCTTATATGATAAATACTTTTCAACATTTTTAACAGACACGTTAGTGCTTTATACTGCCTCTTTGATATTTCATCGTAATGGAATCCAACCAATTCAATTCCAATAGAATAATTACTTAAATTTGTTAGACCATTCCACATACTTAGCCCCACATGATCTGCTCTATATTTCTTATTTAGAATTCGATATACCCTGCCTCCTCTGTCTATCATATAATTTGCATGTCCACCTTTTGTCCAATAATGTCTTATTCTTTTTCCTTCAGAAAGAGTTCTTAGGGTACTTCGCTTACCGGCTTCTGACGTATGAACTATTATATATTTTGTGCTTCTTCTATATCTCTTTATAAATTTATGATTTAATGCCTTTTCATAATTAATTATATTAATACATTTTGATTTTTTCCTTTTTTTACTTCTTTTTCTCCCCTGTACACCGAGAGAGAATAATAGGGTAAAAATAACCACAGAAAATATTATTTTTTTTAACATTCAGTAATTATTATTATAACAAGGAATGATATTTATATCAAATTTATGTTATAATAGAGTATTATGGAGAAAAAATGGATAACAATAATAATACCGAAAACAAGGGAATAAATCCTCTTGTTTTAAAAAACGGCATATTTGTTGCAGGACATCCTCGTAGCGGGACATCTCTTGCCTGTCAAATTATTGAGAGTTCAGGTGTAACCTTTCCCTCGGATTTAGCCGCAGACAAGTATAATAAGGAAGGTTATTTTGAATTATCATATGCAAAAGAGCTTGAAAAAGCATTAATTGAGAAAGCTATGACCGAAGAAAATACTTTAGAAATAAACAAGGTAATCTCAGTTTTAAACAAGACGGAAGGACTAACCGGATTAAAAATTGTTCATATTCCTTCAATCTTTTTTTATCATCATCTTGCAAAAAACCTAAGAGCTGTATTTATCTTTAGAAATCCGGCAGATGTAAAATCAAGTATGTTGCGAAGAGGCATCTCCCAATTCAAATTAAACTGGTTTGAAAATAATAACGCATTAATTGCAGCCCATGAGAACATACCTAAGAGTATTGTTATAAGCTACGAGTCATTAATTGAAGGTAAGGTCTCTCTAAAAAAAGCCTTTAAAAAGATTGGTTTTAATATTGACCTCAATGTAGTAAAAAAAGGTCATAGAACACAGAAAAACAGTAGCCTTGTTCTTACGGATAACGAGATAAGATTATACAAAACTCTAAAAAAACTTGAAAAAAAGAGTCTGTCATAAAACTCATAAATTGGAGAAATAATGAAAAACGAAGAGAAAATTATAATAAACGATGAAGAGGCTGAAAATATTTACACAAATATAATATCTTTTAATATCAATCCCGAAGAGGTTTGTATGGGAATAGGAGTAAGAGATATAAGAGAGTCTAATTTAGTAAATGTAAGCAACTATGCCTATATGTCAATTCCTCATTTCTTAAGATTTGCGGACACAGTCAATAAACAGGTAGAATTATTAATAGAAAAAGGTATTATTTCAAAAGAACCTGAACAATAAAATTAATTACATAAAAAAAGGAGAGAAATAAATGAGTAATAAAGTAAAAATCGAGCTATCTGAAAAACAGTATAAGAATTTGTTAAAACTTGTATATCTTGGAGAATGGGTTAGTCAATCATATAACGAAGAACCTTCAGAAGAACTTGCTGACGCTGTACAGGCAATATACGAAGCATCAAAAGGCAATAAATTAGAAAATTTAATTGAGCTTGATGAGAAATCTAAACAATATTTTCCTACAGCGGAAATGGAAGAAAATATGCTCGAATATATTGATGAGTATGACGATAATGTTTTTTGGGATGAACTGGTTGACCGTATGGCTGAAAGGGATTTTATTAATGAATTAGGAGAGGATACCGTTGGTAAGATGAGTTTTGAAGATAGAATTGAAAAAGAAGATCCTTTTATTGAAAAATACGAGGATGAATTTGGTAAAAACGGTATTGATAATTTAAAACTTAATAAAGATTAAACTTACACTGCATAATAATCGTTAAATATGATAATTAGCATTAACTTTTAGGAGATTTTGATGGAAAAAGTTAAAAATAAACGAATCTTGGCTGATATTCTCCTCCCCGTATATAACGAGGAACATATTTTAGAAGAGAGCGTCAAAGCTCTTAGAGAGTACTTAAAAGAGAATGTTTCAGACTTTGACTGGGTAATTACAATCGGAGATAATGCCTCGACCGATAATACATTGGCAGTCGCAAAGTCACTTTCTGAAAAGTTCGATGATGTTCGGGTATTTAACCTTGATAAGAAAGGACGTGGCAGGATGGTTAAATACGCTTGGGAAAAAAGCGATGCTGATGTTTTATCATATATGGACATTGATCTTTCAACAGGTTTAGATGCCTTTCCGCCAATGGTTAGAGCAATAATAGAGGGTTACGATATTGCAATAGGTTCACGACAGTATAAGAATTCAAAAGTTAAAAGAAGCTTTAAAAGAGAGTTGATATCAAGAGGCTATATAATGGTTTTAAAGCTCTTCTTAGGATTCCCCTACACGGATGCTCAATGTGGCTTTAAAGCTGTTTCTAAAAAAATTGTTAAAGAATTCTTCCCTCATATCATCGACGACGAGTGGTTTTTTGATACCGAGCTTTTACAATTGGGATATAAAGAGGGATTAAAAGTAAAAGAACTTCCTGTAACTTGGATTGAAGATACTGATTCAAGAGTTAAGATAGCAAGAACAATGTGGCTTGATTTGAAAGGCGTTTATAGAATGATGGGATATAAAAAGAAGATAAGAAAATGAATACATCCATTTTTATCACGGGTATTACTGGCTTTTTAGGTAAATCTTTATTAAGAAAGATTAACCCCGAACAGTATAATAAAGTTTATTTTTTAATTAGAAACAGTGAGTCCGAACTCATAAAAACTTTTCCTGAAAATTTCATACCGGTAATAGGAGATTTGCATAAGCCCGAGTCTTATGAAAAAATATTGGCAGAAATGGAAATAGACACGGTAATACATCTTGCCTCAGTTACGGGGAAAGTATCTCCTCAAGAGTATGAAGAAGTCATTGTAAAGGGTACAAAAAACCTGCTCGAAAAATGTAAAGAAAATAAAGTTAACAACATAATATATCTAAGTTCCATTGCAGCAAAATTTGAAAAAATCAAGAGATATCATTATGGCTTAGCCAAGAAAAAAGCAGAAAATATAATTGCAAATGGCGGATTAAATTACTCAATTATCAGACCCACCATGATCTTAGGCGAAAACTCTGCAGTTTTTGAAGGATTTTCCAATCTTGCAAACCTACCGGTAATTCCGGTCTTTGGGAAAGGTAATACAATGCTTCAACCCATAGATGTTGAAGATGTTTCAAATATTATTATATCTATCCTTGAAGCAGATAATTGCAATAATAAAATTATAGAAATAGCCGGACCTAACATACTATCAATTAATGATTTTTTAAAAAAGATACGAGTTATTAAAAATAACAATCACGACAAAAGTATGAGATTCTTCCATATTCCCATGGGGCTTACGGTACTTGGATTAACCGCTATCGAAAGTTTTGCATATAACTCCCTCCCTATAACCATAGGACAATTGGCATCATTTAGAAATGACAGTACAATAAACAACACCTCCGTTAACTTCCCATACTCAAAGAGTAATATTAAATTAACAGATATTGATACAATGATAAAATCAAGTTTAAAAAGCAACGGAAATTCAACCAAAAAAAAAAGCAATAATAAAGGACTTATAAGAGAGTGTAAAACATTCTGTAAATATCTATCAGGATTAAAAGCCAATGGGTATGTGATAGAAAACTACATTAAATATCATAATATTTCAAATCTTGAGAATAAAAAAGACAAGCCTTTCTTTGATAAATTTCTTATTAAACTTGCATCACTGCATCCACTCTTGACAAAACCCATTGACATATACACTAAATTTTTGAAACCACAAACAGTATTAAGATATAAACTATCCTACCTATTGGCAATATTGGAAGTATCACCACCATATTACAAAAACATTGAGACAACAGAGGGTATAGAAAAATATAAATTTTTACTTTTATTAGTCTTAAAAGGAGGTGTTTTTGGGGTTCAACTTTTAGTTTCAATAATACTATTACTTCCCTTTGATTTATTTTTTAAACTCATAAACAAAAGTTCAAAAGGAGGGAAAAATGTCTGATGTTACCATTATAGGCTCGGGTGCAAGCGGTGTTCATTTTGCCTTATCTCTTGTGAAAAAGGGTTTGAGGGTAACTATGATTGATGTCGGTTACGAAAAACCTAAAAACATAAACAATGAAGATTCTTATGACGAGTTGAAAAATAATTTAAAGGATCCCGTATCATACTTTTTAGGGAAAGAATTTGAAAGTGTTGTTTCGCCTGAGTTTGCAAAAGAAATTTACGGTTTCTCACCCAATAAAAAATATATTTTTAAAACTCCCGATAATTTTAAAGTGAAAGAAAGAGGCTTTGAATCACTGTTTTCTTTTGCTCAGGGCGGACTTGCCGAAGCTTGGACAGCCGGCTCATACGCATTTAATAATGACGATTTTGAAGATTTCCCATTTGACTATGAAGATATGCAACCTTATTATAATGAGATAGCCGAAAGAATAGGCGTTATTGGTACAGATGACGATCTCGCAAAATTCATACCATTTCATAATAATCTTATGTCCCCGTTAGAGTTTGATGAACACTCGGCATTACTTGATGACAGTTATAAAAAAAACAAAGATATAATAAACGAAATGGGCGTATTTTTAGGACGCTCCCGCATAGCCGTTCTAAGTAAAGATAAGGGTAAGCGTAAGGCATGCGACTACTCGGGACGATGTATGTGGAATTGTCCTACAGATTCAATTTATGTACCGTCCATCACATTAAACGAATTAAAAACATACGATAATTTTACATATATGTCAGGAATAAAGGTTTCACATTTTAACTATCAAAACGGACAAATATTCGAATTGGTAGGAGACAATATTTATTCAAATAAGAGAGAAACCTTTAAAATAAATAAACTTGTATTGGCAGCAGGTACGCTCTCCTCATCAAAAATATTTTTGGATTCAATTTATTTTAGCACCGGTGAGATTCATAAGCTGAGAGGACTTATGGATAATCGTCAGATATTGGTCCCGTTTATCAATCTGAAAATGATAGGTAAACCTTATAATCCCGATACCTATCAATATCATCAACTTGCAATAGGAATTGAAGCAGAAAAGCCTAAAGAATACATTCACGGACAAATAACATCTCTAAAAACAGCATTGATGCAACCTGCACTTCAAACCATGCCTCTTGATTACAAGACTGCAATATTTCTTGGCAAGAATTTGCATTCCGCACTGGGAGTATTCAATATCAATTTTCACGATTTTAGAAGAGAAGAGAATTATGTTTCAGTAAAAGAATATATAAACAATAAAACAAATATGCTAATTCAGTATTCACCTTCAAAAAATGAAAAAGAAAGAATTCAATTTGCCATTAAAAAGGTAAAAAAGTTCTTGATGAAGGTAGGGGCAATTGTTCCTCCGGGACAAACCCATATAAGACCCATGGGAGCAAGTGTACATTATTCAGGGACAATACCTATGACAACAAATAAAGAAAAGTTTACGGTTACACCTAATTGTAAGAGTAATGACTTTGATAATTTATACTTTGTTGATGGAACACCGTTTCCGTTCCTACCCGCAAAAAATTTAACTTTTTCCCTGATGGCAAATGCTGCAAGAGTAGCAGACAAGGAGTTTTAAATGGAAAATAAAAAAGAAATTAAGGACGAAAAAGACAGAACTGAAATTGAAAAAAAAGAAGAAACGATAGATAAGGAATCTACAAATATTATCGGATTTAAAGACTTTAAAAAAGTTGAAATGGTAATAGCTATGATTTTAGAGGCTGAGAAAGTTGAAAATGCCGACAGACTTTTAAAATTAGAAGTAGATACAGGAGAGGACAAGAGAACTCTTGTCGCAGGAGTAGCCGAATACTACACACCGGAAGAACTAATAGGAAGAAAAATCATAATAGTTAAGAACCTCAAACCGGCAAAAATAAGAGGAGTTCATTCAAGAGGAATGATTCTTGCAGCATCAGACGCAACGGGAAGACCCTTTATCCCGATAATACCGGAAGAAACACCCGTAGGTGCAATACTAAAATAATTATTACTTGAATAAATTACAAAATTTGTAACTATTCAGTTTTTAAAAGTAAATTTAGTGTAATGTCGCTTCCAGTGATATCTATTACACTAACGCAAAAAATTGTGCTCAATTTTTTACTCCATGTCCTCAAAAACTCAGGTTTTCTGAGTTTTCTGCGGGGCACGTTCCATAGAAATACACTTCACGCTTAACTTTTTTTATAAACTTAGAAAAACTGAATAAGTACTAAAATTTCAGGCTTTTATAAAAAATTATACTATACAAACAATTCTCTAAAATAGGATATGGTTTTTTCTAAACCCTGCTCAAGTTTAGTATCGGGTTGCCAATTTAATTCTTTCTTTGCCAATGTTATATCCGGTCGTCTCTGTTGCGGATCGTCCTTGGGTAATGGCTTAAATACAATTTTGCTCTGTGATTTTGTAAGTTTTATTATTAATTCGGCAAGTTCGACAATACTCATCTCATTGGGATTACCAAGATTTACAGGTCCTATGAATTCATCTTTTGCATTCATCATCTTTATTAATCCATTTACCATATCATCAACATAACAGAAGGATCTTGTTTGTTTACCCTTCCCATAAATTGTAATATTTTTCCCCTTTAATGCCTGCACGATAAAATTGCTGACAACTCTACCGTCATTCGGGTGCATATTAGGTCCGTAGGTGTTAAAAATTCTTACAACTTTTATCTTCACCTTATTTTGCCTATGATAATCAAAGAATAAAGTCTCGGAACACCTCTTACCCTCATCATAACAACTTCTTATACCTATAGGATTTACATTACCCCAATACGACTCTGTTTGAGGATGAATATGGGGATCTCCATAAACCTCTGAGGTTGATGCCTGTAATATCTTAGCATCTACACGCTTTGCCAATCCAAGCATATTTATTGTACCCATAACCGAAGTTTTAATAGTTTTAATAGGATTATATTGATAATGAATGGGTGAAGCAGGACATGCCAAATTATAAATTTGATCGACCTCCAACATAATAGGGTTGATAATATCATGTCTTATAAATTCAAATCTCTTATTATCTAATAATTCAATAATATTATCCTTGCTACCCGTAAAAAAATTATCAAGACATATAACTTCGTTATTCTCATTTAAAAGTCTCTTACATAGATGAGAACCTATAAAACCCGCACCGCCCGTAACCAATACTCTTTTTTTCATTACCTTGCTCCATAATTATTATCTATCCATTTAAGATAATCACCATTTCTGATATTATCCACCCATGACATATTGTCTATAAACCAATTTATTGTTTCAAACAAACCATCTTTAAAATTCTTCTTTGGGCTCCATCCAAGTTCCTTATTTATCTTATCAAAATTAATCGCATATCTTCTGTCATGCCCCGGTCTGTCCTTAACAAATTTTATCAACTCGGTATAATTTGATAGTCCTTTTATGCTTTTATTTTGTTCAATGGGATAGATTTTTTGTAAGCCCGCACATATTTCATTTACTATATCAATATTTGTCTTCTCGGAATTGCCACCTATATTATACGTCTCGCCCGTTTTACCACTGTTTATTATACTCCAGATTGCCGAGCAATGATCCCTTACAAAAAGCCAATCTCTGATATTTTTTCCATCTCCGTATATTGGAAGAGCCTTACCCTCAAGAGCATTTAATATCATCAAAGGTATGAGTTTTTCGGGAAATTGGTGTGGACCGTAATTATTTGAACAATTAGAGAGTGTTACAGGTAAATTATAGGTGTGAAAATATGCTCTTACAAGGTGGTCCGAAGATGCCTTTGAGGCAGAGTACGGGCTTCTCGGATCATATGAAGTTTCTTCATAAAAAAGTCCGGTCTCTCCAAGACTTCCATAAACCTCATCTGTTGATATATGATGGAAAAGATTTCCAGAGCCACTTGCACTTGCCTTATTCCCCCAAAATTTCCTTGCCGTTTCAAGTAAATTAAAAGTGCCTATAATATTTGTCTGAATAAATTCGTCAGGAGCATCAATTGACCTATCAACATGAGACTCGGCAGCAAAATGTACAATAGTATCAATATCGTATTTTTTAAAAGCCTCATCAAGTTTCGTTTTATCACAAACATCAAGCTTCTCAAAAAAATAACGAGCGTCTCCATACTTTGAGCTTATATCATCTAAATTTTCAGGATTTCCCGCATAGGTTAACTTGTCTATATTAATAACCCTACCTTTAAAATCCGTATCTTCAAACAAAAATCTTATAAAATTACTCCCTATAAATCCACTACCACCCGTAACTAAAATGTTTTTAATTTTTCTTTTATTCTGCATTTGACAATTCCAAAAGATACTTACCGTAATCTGAATTTTTAATTTGTTTTGCAAGATTTTCCAAACTTTTTTTATCAATATAGCCCATTTTATAGGCAATCTCTTCAATACAGGCAATCTTTAAACCCTGTCTTGCCTCTATTGTCTTTACAAACATAGACGCATCAAGTAAAGACTCGAATGTCCCCGTATCAAGCCATGCATAACCTCTCCCCATAAGCTGGACATGTAACTTCCCTCTTCTTAAATATTCGTTATTTACAGCCGTAATTTCAATTTCACTACGCTTTGAAGGCTTTAAATTTTTTGCAATATCAATAACAGAATTATCATAAAAGTATAAACCCACAACAGCGTAATTCGATTTAGGCTCTTTAGGCTTTTCCTCGATTGATAAGGCATTATTGTCCCTGTCGAATTCAACAACTCCGTATCTATGCGGTTCTTTCACATAATATCCGAATACCGTTGCACCTTCCTCTCTTTTAACAGACTCCTTTAATAAATTTATCAGGTCATGCCCAAAAAATATATTATCACCCAATATTAAGGCAACCGAATCCTTCCCTATAAACTCTTCACCAATGATAAACGCATCAGCTAAACCTCTCGGATACGTCTGTTCTTTGTACTCGATAGATAAGCCTAATTGATTCCCATCACCAAAGAGTTGTTTGAATCTCGGCAACTCCTCAGGAGTAGATATTATCAAAATATCTCTAATACCTGCCATCATCAAGGTCGAAAGCGGATAATAAATCATAGGCTTATCATAAATCGGCAATAATTGTTTACTAACAACCTTTGTCAAAGGATAAAGCCTCGTACCAAATCCGCCCGCAAGAATAATTCCTTTCATTTATGTCTCCATAATCATTTTATTTTTTTAGATAACCACGAAAAATTGCCTCTCCCATAACCCCCGCAGCTCCGGTATAAAAAGAGGCACCTCTTCCTACACCGTTATAATCTTCCCATTCAAAAATATTCAAATTATTAATATTTTTTTTTACAATTCCCATTAAGTAAAAAAGAGCTTTCTTTTTAAAACCTCTTTTAAAAAGAGCATTAACTAACCTTCCGCCTATCCAGTCCCACGAACCTCCATTTTGGTAAGTCCACTGCTTACTCAGTAAGGGATGAGGAAAAAAGCCATTCGGATATGGTGGTAAGAGTGTGTATGACACCGATTTTAATTTGTATTTTTTCAGTCTTTTATCAAGCTCTTTTATAAACCTGTCTATTTCAGCATGATTCATTAATCCTGCAATAATTGCCTCGGCATTGCCCCCGACAGCAAGAATGTTTTTTTCCATTTTATAATACTTACCTATTGAGGGAGTTATATGACTTATAAAATAGCCCTTATCTCTCAAATAAAGATGTTTTTTTGTTCTTTTTTTTAAACCTATCAGCCTTTTTTTCCACAATAAAACGACTTTTTGCATATTTAAAGACTGTGCCATTATTAAGAATTTCTCAATTGCCTGAATATATTTTGCCTGAACATAAATGGAAATACTGGGAAGAGAAATATTTGAAAGTTTCACAGCTCGTTGATCCGGATATGATTTTTCAACATCACCCCAATCTGCCGTAAATCCGTTTAATATCAATCCGTATTTTTTATCCCTCTTATTTCCCCAGACCCAACTAAGAGCATCTTCCAATCTTTTAATTATTGATTTTTTTGATATATTTTCTTTTATCCACCCTTTATCATCTTCAAAAATTTCAAACGCAGCAATAATTAAAGAACTTTCCTGATCGGTAGAAACCGTGTTTTTATCAACATTGCCATATCTGTCGATATTATCAACTATTTCGCCATTTTTTACCTGATGTTTCAAAAAAGCTTCCACCATATACTTTAAATCAGATAATCTATAAAATAATTTTGCATATCCGATAAATGTTGCAGTATCCCTTATCCAGACTTTCGGATAATTTGAGCCGGGGGAGAACCCAATAAATTTTCCCTTATTTATAATTTCCGAATTTTTCAAGGTTAATCTAAGTAAATATTGCTCCTTATTTAACAAGTCACTACCTGTCCTATAAAAAGTTTTCATATACTTATTTTTAAACTCATTTGAAAAAAGTTTCTTGAGATTTAAGTTGATAACGGGCATATCCCATCCCTTATCAGACCCCCAAAATTCTCCCTCTTTTACAATATCAACTTTAATCTTATATTTTCCACTCTTTTTATAATTAAAATATACGGGTATTTTAAAGACAGTCCTTCCGAATTTCCTAATCTTTCTTGGTAAAATAAATCTCTTATTGTCAAAAGAAACAACATTTTCATTCCTATCGTATATATGATAAGAAAAATAAAACTGTTTATCAGAACTTATTGAATAGTTTGTTTTATTTATCACAGTCAACACTAAATCAATTTTTTCGCCTTGAAATACCGAGATATCTTTCTTGTCGCATTTCAATATCAATTGACCATATAGAATCGGACTTATTAAATATATTCCTAATAATAGTATAATTTTTTTTTTAAACATCGCTCCTTCCACAATACACCTGTATGCCTAAATCTCTTGACTCATTTGATAAACCGAGCTTTTTTAAATTAAAAGCAGGGCTAACTCTAAATTCAAGAAATCCCTTGCCTTGATTTTTATCCTTAATTATAAATTCTATAAATTTATTCTTTTTAAAATTTATTTCTTTAAATAATTTACCTTTCCAAAAAATTTTTAAATTTTGAGATTTATCTTTTAAATGTGATAAGGGAGCACCGCAAAAAATTTTAATTTTTTTAGAAACACCCTCTTTGGAAAGAGATAAATATATACCGGCTTCGGCTTTGGACCAATTATAATTATCACCATTATTATTTTTTTCCAATTTCCAAAACCCATAATCGTATGATATATTTTTTTGTGCAAGCAGATTTACAGGATGAAGTTTTGAGAAGGTAATTATATTTGCAAAAATAAAAATTAATATCATGACAATACCAATATATAGTTTATATTTTTTTACAGGTTTGACAATATCGGTTTCCTGCTCTCCAATCGCAATAATAATCCAAAAAATTATCAAAGCTTCGGGAAACCAAAAGAAATTATTAACAAAGAGAGCTATATAAATTGTAATAAGCAAAATAATATATGATTTATTTTTAAAATTTTTAATTATCGCAATAAGAAACATTAAAAACGCAAACAACCCGATAAAACCACCCTCATCAAAAATCAACAAATAATGATTTAGTGGTAAATCTTCGTAGTATTTTTGTTTATATTTTAAATCTTTTAAATAAAACAAAAAACCACCCGTACCAACTCCTGAAACGGGATATTTTTTTAGTATCATTGAGCTATTTTGAAACATTTGAACTCTTCCGTTTGAAGCTCTGTCAAGACCTTGTAAAA
>CAYOTE010000042.1:8613-13461 GCA_964406785.1 uncultured Clostridia bacterium | reverse complement strand
ATCAAAACTTCTCGGTCCTTATGCAACTCTCGGAATGGCAGAGGATACATGGGCGTTGAACGAGAGAGTACTTTCCGAAGAGGGCTTTTTACAACAGGTTTACGCATATCAGGAAGAACGAGAACGAATATTCTTTGATACCTTTAAAAAGTACAAGAACGGTTTGATAGTTCAGGTTTTTGAATCAACGGACAGGATTCAACATATGTTTTGGCGATACTTCAAGGATTCGGGTTCACCTGCCGACACTCCGTCAAAAGAGCCTCATATAGTAAATGCAATATATGATGTCTATAAAAAAATGGATGATTTTCTCGGTAAGCTCTTCTTAAAAATGGGCAAAGACGACCTTCTAATGATAGTCTCGGATCACGGTTTTAACAAGGTTAATAGAGATTTTCACCTTAACTCTTGGTTGCATAAAGAAGGCTACCTCGTTTTAAAAGAGGGTAAAAAAGAGAGCGATAAATTTTACAAGGACGTTGACTGGTCAAAATCAAGAGCCTACGGACAGGGACTTCACGGAATCTATATAAATATGACAGGAAGAGAAAAACAGGGTATTGTAAAATCAGGTAAAGAAACAGACACTTTAAAATCAGAAATAGTCGAGAAATTAAAAAAATTAATTGACCCTGATACAGAGGAACTTGTAGCAAAGGGAGTCTATAAGAGAGAGGAACTCTATAAGGGACCATACACAAAAAACGCTGCAGATATAATCATCGGTTATAATCTCGGATACAGAGTCTCTCCTGAGTCGGCAGTTAATTACGTAAATGATACAATTTGCTCGGATAATACAAGAATGTGGAGTGGCGATCACTCCTTTTCAAGAGTTTTTATTCCGGGAATATTTTTTAGCAATAGAAAGATTGAAGCTGAGAAACCTTCAATTATGGATATATCTCCGACAATTCTCTCAGCCTTCGGAATTAATAAGCCCGCCTTTATCGACGGCAAGGACTTGGGTGTAAAAAAATGAAGAGAAGAGATTTTATTAAGACAATAGGTACAGCAACATTGATGACTGCTCCCTATATGAATTTTGGTAAGGGTAAAAGAACGGGTCAAAGAATGATTATTCTCGGATTTGACGGTATGGACCCTCAAATAGTAAACAGTATGATGAAAAGAGGTAAACTACCAAATTTGCAAAAACTCGCAAACAGCGGAACTTTTACAATGATGAGAACTACAATACCTCCGCAAAGTCCCGTTGCATGGAGCAGTTTTATAACAGGAGGCGATCCCGGTAAATACGGAATATATGATTTTGTACATCGTGATCCTGCGACCTATATACCTATATTTTCACAAAGTGAGACCCTTGATTCATCTTGGAATGTAAAATTAGGAAAGTATAATATACCTCTAAAATCAGGAAAGGTTATCCTAAAAAGGGAGGGGAAGGCTTTTTGGGACTACCTCGAAGAGAAAGATATTGAAGCAACGATATTTAAAATACCCGGTAATTATCCCCCCTCAAAAAGTAAACAAAGAACCGTATCGGGAATGGGAACACCGGATATTACAGGTGGTTATGGAATGTACAGCCTATATACCGACGACGACGACGAATCAAGTTTTGAAAACGAAAAAAGACTGTCGCCCAATAAGGTTTTTTATGTCTATGTTGAGGAAGACAATACCGTAAAAGCCGAGTTAGTAGGTCCTGAAAACTCTCTATTAAGAACCGACCTTGAAAAAGAAAGTGAAAATGCCCTGGAAGAAGACGAGTATGCGGGATATGTTAAGATGCCCTTTACCGTTTATCTTGACAATAAGAATAAAACGGCAAGAATTGATATTGACGGAAAGGAAATAATTCTTGCCGAAAAAGAATATTCAAACTGGGTAGAAATAGACTTTCCACTTATCGAAAATATATCATCGGTTACGGGAATGGTAAGATTTTACCTACTAAACATGACTGATAAATTCAGACTCTATATTTCACCAATCCACATCAGTCCTAAAAATCCTGCCCTACCGATAAGCACACCCGAATCCTACAGCAAAGAGCTTGCGGAAAAGAACGGCTTATTCCATACAATAAGTCTTCCGGCAGATACTACGGCTCTTAGAAAGGGTACCTTTTCGATGGAAAACTTTCTTGTTCAGTCAATGTCGGTTTTTGACGAGAGCGACAGGCTTTTTGATTACGAGTTAAACAGATTCTTAGAAAATAAAACAGAACTTCTATATTTTTATTTCTCAGCCCTCGATCAGAGTCAGCACATGATATGGGCGTTAAACGATAAAACTCACCCCTATTACCACGCAAAGGAAGCCGGTAAATTCGGGTTTTTCAAAGAGTATCTCTACGAAAAGCACGATGCCGAATTGGGAAAGGTTTTAAAAAAAGTTTCAAAAGATGTAAATATAATGGTTGTCTCCGATCACGGATTTGCACCCTTTAAAAGAAAGATTTATATAAATACATGGCTTGCCAAAGAGGGCTATCTAATCCCCAAACAAAAAAATGGCTTTGCCGAAGGTGGTTCTATTATATCTGACACACCTGCGGATTGGAGCAAGAGTAGAGCCTACGGGATAGGATTGAACGGCTTATACATTAACTTGGCAGGAAGAGAGGGAAACGGCATTGTAAAACCGGAAGAAAAGAGGAAATTACTCGAAGAAATAAAGTATAAATTAGAACATCTTAAAGACCCCTTGACGGGAGAATTTGCAATATCAGAGGCATTTATATCCGAAGATAATTTTTCAAAGGATTTTTTAGACAGGGCACCCGATATTATTATTGGATTTAAGAAAGGTTATAGAATTGGAGATACATCGGCAATCGGTGGGTTGAAAAAAGAGGTATTTTACGACAATAATGATTGGTGGAGTGGAGATCACTGTATGAATCCTATACATGTTCCTGCCTCCTATCTGTCAAATTTTAAAATAAATAAAAAGGTACCGGCTATTATGGACATGGCACCAACCATACTAAAATTATTCGGAATAGAAAATACACCCACAATGACGGGAAAATCGTTAATATAAAAGGAGAAAATAATGGCAAAAAAGGCAAAATTAAGTAAAGAGGCTTTTGAAAAGGCAGAAGAAATAATTGGATTTCACGGTTACTCTTCCCTTGACGAACTTGTTGAAAATTTAATAAACAGTGAATATGAAAAAATAAAGTCCGATGATTCGGATTCCGAGGAGCAGGCAGAAAAATTAAGCGGACTCGGTTATATCTCTTAAAAAAGGTCAACTAAATGTTCCATTCGATAAACTATCTCTTCACAAAAGTATTTAATGTAATTCTGTATCCGTTTACCTTTATAAACGAATTCTGGGGGATTCTCTTTCTCAGTATTTTATCATCCGTTATAGTTTTATTCTTGTATAAGTTGGTCTCATCACCGGCTAAGATTAAAGAGACAAAGGAGTTAATAAAGGCAAATATTCTTGCAATAAGACTCTATAAGGATTTCTGGAAGGTCATAGTTATATCGTTTGGAAAGAGTCTATACTACACGGGAAAATACTTTCTTTTAAATATGATTCCGCTTATTCTTATAGTCCCCATACTCGCACCGGTATTTTCCCAAATGCTAATAAGATACGAGATGAGACCTTTCAAAATAGGCGAAGAGATTACAATAAAGGCAAAATTCTATAAGGATATAGATATTAATACATTAAAGATAAAGCTTAAAACAGAGGGACTTTTAAAACCTGCCCTGATAAATAATTGGCATATAAACGCAGATATGCAAGAGGTTAAACCTGAGATAAAACCGGTATTTCTATCGGCTATCAACGAAATTGACTGGAAGATGAGAGTTGTCAAAGAGGGAGAAGGAATAGAGCTGATAATTAACGGAAAAACATATAAAAAGTCTTTTGTATCCAAGAAAGACTTTAGAGGAGTTTTATCGGAGTATAAATTTGGAAAATCAAATATAGAACACATCCTATATCCGGGCGAAGATACATTTAACGATTCAGAAACGTTAAAACACATAAGTATAAAATATAATGGAAAGCTAATTTCATTTCTCGGAACAAAAATTCACTGGCTAATCCATTACCTGATACTCATGCTAATTATAGTATTAGCCCTAAAAAAGAAATTCGGAGTAGAATTTTAAAATCCAAAGACATGTGTGGCATCACTAAGATTTTTGTTTTAATTTTATTTGTTTTAATTTTTCGGCATCTGCCTGATCATGCTTTCTATTAGAGTATTCTTTACATTTTATCAGAGCTTCTAAAGATATAATATTTATTCTTTTCCCTTTATAGTTTACTATTGTAACATTTTCAAATATTTCTACATTAGAGATACCATTTAAATTAGTAAGCAAATCAATCCTATTCGGTGCAATACCAAGATGTAATGCAGTTCCCTCTTCTAAAAAATATTCTAATAAGTCATCTCCGCTAAAACCAAAGTCATTTAATGCTTTTACCGTTTTTTCTGCATTAGATTTAGAAGGATATATAAGAAAATCAATGTCTTGCGTTGACCTAATATATCCATAATAATTAACGGCAAAACCTCCAACCAAAGCATATTCCACATTATTTGTATTAAATAATTCAATTAAGTCATTCATATCGTTTGTTAATATCATTTAATTTACCATTTTATTTTTTCATAACTTATTGTTTTTTTTATTGGCTTCCGTGTCCATTCGTCACCCCATATTCTTTTTTGAAGTATTGCAAATTCTTCAAGGCGTTCTTCATACGACATCAAGGCCAATCTTTCAATCTCCGCATCATTTTCTTCTTCAAAAGATTTAAAAACCCTTAACTTAAACTTATCACGACTCATTTCCATTGATAGTTATAGTGTTTTAAATGTTTTTTGTCAACTTT
>CAYOTE010000042.1:0-8513 GCA_964406785.1 uncultured Clostridia bacterium | reverse complement strand
TCACGACTCATTTCCATTGATAGTTATAGTGTTTTAAATGTTTTTTGTCAACTTTGATAAAAATTCAAGAGAGTCTGTTCTTCTTTATTGAAAAATATTCTAAAAGTTGCTTGACTTTTAATTTTTTATAATGTACCCTCATATTAACGAAGATATGAGGATTGTCTTGGGCTGTCCGATATTTTTTTATATGGAGGGAAATATGAAGAAAAAAGGATTAGTATTATTTGTTGTTTTTATTATTTTTGTTTTAACAACCTTTAACTGTAAATCTAATAGTGAAACAGATTTAATTAGTCAACAAAAAGCAGAAAGTACCGCAGGTAAAACTTCTAAAACAATTTCAAAGCTAATAAAATCGGTATATCAAGCATCGTCTAAGGTTAATTCCAATTCAAATAAAAGCAATGAGCTTGCGAATGTAAGCAATTATGATTGTACTTATAACAGTTCAACGGGTTGGTGGACAGTTGATTTTAAATTCGGACTATATAAAATGACCTTGCACATTCAACATCAAGATAAAAACGGTAATATTCAGAAGTATTATATTTCTAAAACAAATAAGGTATTTGTCAACGGAAAGGGAAGTGGATTGGGTATAAATTTTGAAATTGAATGGGTTATGTCAAATATGAAACCGTATTCAAAGACATATACAATAAACGGCACCGGAACGCTTGAAGTTGACGGACAATCCGTATCTATAGCACTAAAAGATACAAAAATCATGAAATCCGGCACTATTCCTTTGATAGGAACATTATCTATAGAGTTAAACGGCATTAATTTTGAAATAAACTATGATGGAAAAGAATTAGTTACATTAACATATACCTATGACGGTACGGAGTGTAAAATTGTTATTAATATTTTAACAGGGGAAGTAACTCAGGCTTAAATCTATTCCTATTGCACAAGAGAGTTAAGGGTTAATTTCCTTTAAGAATAACATAGAAACCAATTTTAAATGTTAATTTGAAGGTTGTTCTTTTATTTTTTCTTTATAACAGGGTTTAAATCGTTAAAAAAAACGTTGTTTCTTGTTTTAATTTTTATTTTGTGATAAAATCCAATATGATGTATTTAGGTTGTTATTGTGGTATTATTGTTTCCTAAATACATTAGCTAAAAAATTTATTATAGGAAATTTATTATGGCATTATGGAAAATTAAAAAAGGTTTAAATGTCCCGATTAAAGGTTCCCCCGAGCAGTTTGTAAGTGAAGAAAAAAAAACAGGAAGAGTTGCATTAATAGGATACGATTATATTGGTATGAAGTCAACCATGCTTGTAGCTATTGGTGACAGGGTAAAAAAAGGTCAGGCTATTTTCACTGACAAAAAGATGAAGGATGTCAAGTACACGGCTCCCGGAAGTGGTACTATCATTGAAATAAACAGGGGTAAAAAAAGGGCTTTTGAATCCATTGTAATTGAATTGGACAAAGAAGAGGACGAAATTATCTTTAAATCTTACTCTGATGATGAGCTTAAAAACTTAAGTAAAGAGAAGATAGTTGAGCAATTACTCAACTCGGGAACTTGGACATCTTTTAGAACCAGACCATACGGCAGGGTAGCAAACCCAAACGAAAAGCCAAAGGCTATCTTCGTAACGGCAATTGATACCGAGCCTCTTTCACCTTCGGTTTCCGTTACTCTCGAAAATAAAAAAAAAGAATTCCATGCAGGCTTAAAAGTTATTTCGAAATTAACTGAAGGAAATATCTATGTATGCAAAAAGCCTGATGCAAATATTCCGGTTCCATTGATGGATAGGGTGTCAGTCGAAGAATTCGCAGGTTCTCATCCTGCAGGTTTGCCGGGTACACATATTCATTTTCTTGATCCAGTTTCAAGAACAAAAACAGTCTGGCATATTGACGCACAGGACTTAGTAGCCTTGGGTGCATTATTTTTAACCGGAAAAATATTTATTGAGCGAGTAATATCAATTGCCGGTCCCTCTGTTAAAAACCCAAAATTAATTAAAACAAGACTCGGAGCATACATTCCTGATATTACAAAGGATGAACTTATTGAAGCTGATAATAGAATAATTTCAGGTTCGATTTTATCGGGAAGAACTTCCTTTGACAATATACAGTACCTCGGAAGATATCATAAACAGGTATCCGTGTTAAAAGAGGGAAAAGAGAGAATATTTTTCGGTTGGGTTGCTCCGGGATTTAATCTTTATTCAATAAAAAATATTGTTATGTCTAAATTATTTCCCAAAAAAGAATTTGAATTCAATACGGCTTTAAACGGGGGGCAAAGGGCAATGGTACCCATAGGTTCTTATGAAAAGATTATGCCTCTTGATATATTACCCGTGTTTTTATTAAGAGCCTTACTAATTAAAGACGTTGAAGAGGCAGAAAAGCTCGGTGCCTTAGAGTTAATAGAGGAAGACCTCTCGCTCTGTTCCTTAGTCTCTACAACCAAGAGAGAGTATGGTGAAGTTTTAAGAGAAAATTTAACAATAATAGAGAAGGAAGGATAATGAAATTTTTAAGAAAATTCCTAGATAATCAGGAAAAACATTTTGAAGGGAATGGTAAATTAAAAGCTTGGTTTCCTCTTTATGAGGCAATAGACACGCTTTTATATACTTCCGGCAAGGTTACAAGAGGTGCTTCTCATATAAGAGATGTCTTGGATTTAAAACGAGTAATGACAATGGTTATTTATGCCCTATTACCAACTGTATTATTCGGACTTTATAATACCGGTTATCAGGCAAATCTCATGATTGAAAAACTGGGCGGAATAGCAAAGCCCGAAGTATTACAACAGGTAACGGCAGTATGGCAAGGTAAACTTGTATATTTTCTCGGGATAGGATTTGACCCCGGTAATTTCTTTGCCAATATCCTGCACGGATTGGTTTATTTTTTGCCCATTTATATTGTTACACTCGCAGCAGGAGGTTTTTGGGAGGTTTTATTTGCCATTATACGAAAGCACGAGGTTAATGAGGGCTTTTTTGTAACAAGTATGTTATTTCCGCTTATACTCTCGCCTACAATACCTCTATGGCAGGTTGCAGTAGGTATATCCTTCGGAGTTGTTATAGGAAAGGAAGTCTTTGGCGGAGTAGGTATGAATATATTAAATCCGGCATTGGTTGCAAGAGCATTTTTATTCTTTGCCTATCCCGTGAGTTTATCCGGTGATGCCGTTTGGGTTGCCGTTGACGGAGCGACTAAGGCTACTCCCCTATCGAATTTGGCTGCCGGTGGCACGGTTTCAACATGGGACGCTTTTATTGGACTTATTCCTGGTTCGTTTGGCGAAACATCTACTCTCGCAATATTAATAGGTGCAGTTATTTTAATAGTATCGGGCATCGGTTCGTGGCGTATTATGATAAGTATTATTGCAGGAATGACCGGACTTTCTCTCTTCTTTAATTTCTTTGTAAAGACTTCGACAAATCCTATGTTCGCAGTTACTCCGATACAACATTTCGTTCTCGGTGGTTTTGCATTGGGACTTGTCTTTATGGCAACAGATCCTGTGTCTGCGGCTATGACTAAAAAAGGTAAGTATATGTACGGTATTTTAATTGGTGTTTTAGTTGTTCTTGTCAGGGTCGTAAACCCTGCCTTTCCTGAGGGTATGATGCTTGCTATCCTTTTTGGAAATGTTTTTGCACCGATTTTTGATAAGATATTCATTAAAGCAAATATGAAGAGGAGGTTACTCCGAAATGGCATCAGATAGTATAAAAAAAACAATAGGAGTTGCTCTTGCTGTCTGTCTTGTATCTTCAATTCTTGTAACGGGTGTATTTGTGATTTTAAAACCCATACAGGTTGAAAACAGAAAGATTGACAAATTAAAAAACATTCTAAACGCCGGCGGTATAAATTTTTCCGAAGGTGATAATATTGAAGAACTGTTTAAAAAAAGGATTGAGCCTCAGATAATAGATTTAAAAAAAGGCGAGGTAAAAAAGAACTTCTCGGATGAAGAGACAATTCTTAAACCTGAAAATTTTAATATAAAAAGAGTGGCAAGAGATGTAAAATTTTCAAGTTTAATAGATGCAAAAAACGATCTTGCCTCTATAAAGAGAGTTCCTAATTACGCAATTATTTATTTAGTTAAAGATAAGAATAATAATGTGTTGAGAAGAATTTTTCCGATTTACGGTAAGGGACTTTGGTCAACCATGTACGGTTTAATCGCATTTAATAAGGATATGTCAAAAATTGAAATGTTCAACTTCTATGAGCATGGAGAAACACCCGGTTTGGGCGGTGAGGTTGATAATCCCGATTGGAAGGCAAAGTGGCAAGGCAAGAATGCATTTGATTTCTCGAATTTTAAAGCTCCGTTAAAATTGCAGGTTATCAAGGCAAAGGTCAACGATAAAACTCCCGATAAAAACTATAAGATAGACGGACTATCAGGCTCGACTCTTACAACTAAGGGCGTTGACAGACTCGTAAGATTCTGGCTTGGAGAAAATAAAGAACCCGATAAATGGGGAACCGTCGGATACGGACAATACATAAAAAATATATTAAACATTAATAAGGGGGCAAGCAATGGCTAATGTAAATTTAAAAAAAACCCTTTTTGACCCTATTTTTAACAATAATCCTATTATGCTCGGCGTTCTCGGAATTTGCTCTGCCTTGGCAGTAACCTCAAAACTTGAAACGGCAATAGTTATGTCAATAGCGGTAACCTTTGTCTTAGCCTTTTCAAATCTTGCCGTTAGTGCCATTAGAAACCATATTCCGAGCAGTATCAGAATTATCGTTGAAATGACAATAATTGCATCTTTTGTTATTATTGCGGATCAATTTATTAAGGCATATTTTTTTGATATAAGTAAACAATTATCCGTTTATGTCGGATTAATAATTACAAACTGTATAATAATGGGAAGAGCTGAGGCATTCGCATTAAAGAACTCTCCCCTTGCAAGTTTTATCGACGGAATAGGTAACGGTTTCGGCTATGCATTTGTACTTGTAACAATAGGCTTTGTAAGAGAGTTGGTGGGCTCGGGTAAATTACTCGGACATACTATTTTAAAATTGGATACCGCAGGCGGATGGTACGTACCAAACGGTTTATTTCTGCTTCCGGCAAGTGCGTTTTTTCTTATAGGACTTCTTATATGGGTTTTAAGAGAAGTAAAAAAAGATCAGGTTGAAGAGGATTAGAAAATGATTGAACACTATTTAAGTCTTTTTATTAAATCAATTTTTATTGAGAATATGGCTCTTGCATTCTTTTTGGGAATGTGTACTTATATTGCGGTTTCAAAGAAGGTTGAGACTGCATTGGGTTTAGGCGTAGCTGTTGTTTTTGTACAGACTATAACGGTTCCGGTAAATAACCTCATATATAATTACGTGCTAAAAGAGGGTGCATTAAAATGGGCAGGATTACCCGATGTAGATCTTACTTTTATAGGTTTGATTGTGTATATAGGAGTAATTGCCGCAATTGTACAAATACTTGAGATGGCTTTAGATAAGTACGTACCTAAGCTCTATAATGCCTTAGGGATATTCTTACCACTAATAACCGTTAATTGTGCAATATTGGGTGGTTCATTGTTTATGGTTGAGAGAAATTATACATTTCCCGAGAGTGTAGTTTACGGGCTGGGTTCAGGATTCGGTTGGGCACTTGCAATCGTTGCACTTGCCGGAATTCGTGAAAAGATGAAGTATAGCAACGTTCCGCAAGGATTGAGGGGACTTGGGATTACCTTTATAACAGTAGGCTTAATGGCTATGGCATTTATGCTGTTTTCAGGCATTCAACTATAAGAGGATTGAAAGATGAATATATTAGAATTAATAATACCGGTTGTAGCCTTCACAATAATTGTTTTATCTCTCGTAGTTCTTATTCTCTTTGCCAAGTCAAAATTAGTTCCAAACGGAAATATTAAGATAGAGATTAATAACGATCCTGAAAATACAATTGAGGTACCTGTAGGCGGTAAACTGATAAATACACTTGCGGATAATAAAATATTCGTACCATCGGCATGTGGCGGAGGTGGAACCTGTGGACAGTGTAAGGTTAAGGTTCATGAGGGTGGAGGCGATATTCTCCCAACGGAAACATCTCAGGTTTCAAGAAAAGAGGTAAGAGAAGACGTGCGACTTGCCTGTCAGGTTCCGGTAAAGCAAAATATGAAGATTGAGATACCGGCTGAGATATTCGATGTAAAGAGATGGGAGTGTACAGTTCGTTCAAATAAAAATGTTGCAACATTCATAAAAGAGTTGGTATTGGAATTACCCAAGGGCGAAAATGTTAATTTCAAAGCAGGTGGTTATATTCAAATTGAGGCACCTGCACATACGATAAATTACTCTGATTTTGATGTAGCGGAAGAGTACAGAGGCGATTGGGATAAGTACAATCAGTGGCAGTATGTCTCAAAGGTAACAGAGCCTATAACAAGGGCATACTCAATGGCAAATTATCCGGGAGAACACGGAATTATAATGTTAAATGTTAGAATTGCCTCCCCACCACCAAGTTTGCCAAATGTACCTCCGGGGCAAATGTCTTCATTTATCTTTAATTTAAAACCCGGCGATAAGGTTTTTATAACCGGTCCCTACGGAGAGTTTTTTGCAAAAGAAACAGATGCTGAAATGGTATTTGTCGGAGGCGGTGCAGGAATGGCTCCCATGCGTTCACACGTCTTTGATCAGCTATTGCGATTAAATACTAATAGAAAAATATCCTACTGGTACGGTGCAAGAAGCTTAAGAGAGATGTTCTATATGGATGATTTTAATAAACTTGCAAAAGATAATGAAAATTTTGAATGGCATATAGGACTGTCCGACCCCCTACCCGAAGATAATTGGACAGGATATAAGGGTTTTATACATCAAATCTTATACGATGAGTATCTTAAAAATCATCCGGCACCCGAAGATTGTGAATTTTATATGTGTGGTCCGCCGATGATGAACTCCGCCGTAATTGATATGCTTGATAATCTCGGCGTAGAACCTGAAAATATAATGTTAGACGACTTCGGTTGATTGAATTGAAACATATTAATATTTTTAAAAAGCTTTTATCATATACGGTGTTATCGGTATTTTTTATATTTATCCTTAGCTGTAATGAGCCTGAAAAATTAATTAAAATCAGGGGTAATACAATGGGTACGACCTATAGCATTACCCTAATTAACGACGAAAATAAGATTGATAAAAAGCAATTGGAAGTTGAAATTGAAAAAGTACTAAAGAAAGTTAATATGGAAATGTCAACATTTATTGATAAGTCCGAAATATCTAAGTTCAACTCGTCAAATTCGATAAATTGGTTTCCCGTCTCAAAAGATTTCGCAAAGGTTGTAAAAAACAGTTTGGATATCAGTGAACAATCGAATGGTGCATTTGATGTTACGGTAGGTCCCTTAATCGAGTTATGGGGATTTGGCAGAAAGACAAGCGAAACCATTCCATCCGATAAAGCCATTGATTTAACTTCAACCTATATAGGTTATGAAAAGCTACATACCCAAAAAAACCCACCTGCCTTAAAAAAAGATATGGCAAAACTTCAAATCAACCTATCGGCAATTGCCAAGGGATACGGAGTGGATAGAGTAGCCGAATTTCTTGTCTCAAAGGATATAGTAAACTATCTTGTTGAAATTGGAGGAGAGATTAGAGCCGGCGGTAATAAGTACGGAAAAAAATGGCGGATAGGCATTGTAATTCCCGATACCATTAGCAAGTACGATAAGATAATCAATATCTCAAATATTAGTTTTGCAACCTCAGGAGATTATTTTAATTACTTTGAAAAGAACGGTAAAAGATACTCACATACAATTGACCCTAAAACAAAAAGACCCATAACACATAAATTGGCTTCGGTAACGGTAGGATATAAGACATGTATGATGGCTGACGGATATGCCACGACTATTAACGTAATGGGAACAAAAAAAGGATACGAATTTGCATTAAAAAAACACCTGCCCGTTTATATGATAATAAGAGGAAAGAGTGGCTTTATAATCAAAATGACACCTTCTTTTAAACAATTTTTTTAATAAGAGAGATAAGATGATAGTAAATTTTTTAATAATACTCGGTTTTGTTTTTACAGGAATTACAATTATGTCCTTAGGCTTATATTTCAGTAAGTATAGGCACACGCATAAACGCACACATATAGTAAAGAAAAAAAAAATATCAATAACCTGCAGTGCCTGCCCAAGCAACATAAACAAAACCTGCAACGGTAATTAAAAGAACAGTTTTTGCCAAGTCATCTACCCGTTTTTTTACCCTTTTTTTTCTGAAATTTTTATCAAAATTATAGAGAAATATCAGGGGAAATTTATTACAACAAGTTAAACGATTGAAACGAATGAAACTGTGCAATATTTTATTTGAGCCTAACACAGTTAAAATGAGTATATTGGGTATTGCCTAAAATTTTATTTTCTTGTATTTTTATTGGCTTTGTGATAAGGTGGTTGTGTCGTA
>CAYOTE010000041.1:0-13497 GCA_964406785.1 uncultured Clostridia bacterium | reverse complement strand
GAAAAAACTTAGTATTTTAATAGTATTAATTTTAATTTTTTCTGTATTTAATTTTGCAGTTGAAAAAAAGACAACGGTAACAAAAGATATTAATATTGGAAGGGTATATTTTCCAAGAGCGTTTGTTCAAAATAAGAAAGATTACAAACGAGGTGTTTACAGGGTTATTTTAACAGAAAAAGACGGTGTCCCGTATTTTAATGTATATAACAAAAAAAAAGTACTACTTTTTGAAGAAATGGGAGTAGTTAAACCTTATAAATCTAAATATAAGAAGTTTAGATATAGGGTAAAAAAAGAATTATTAAAAAATTATGAGTATTTTAGAATAAGGGTTACAAAACCTAATAAATTAATAATGGCTCATTTTTTAATAAAGCAAAACGGAATTAGAACAAGTACAAGAAATAAAGTTGAAATTAAAAAAGAAAAAGTTAACACAAAGAAATAATAATTAATATTAAGTTTGATGTTTCAAATAGGGGTAAATTAATATTTGCCCCTGTTTTTTGAAGTAGTTGAAATGTTTTTGCTTTTTCAAAGACGTTTCTTTATTTTAGATTTGATGGATGTTATAATTCGCAATAAAATTAATAAAAGAAATTAATAAGAAAGTTAAATAAAGGAGTAAAATATGACAAAGAGAGTACTTATTGTTTTTATGGCTATTGTTCTTTTTCAAGGAGTTGTTATCAAGGCTAAAGATGAAGTCAAAAAAGAAGTCCCTAAAAAAATAGTTAAATTGATGAAAAAAGGTCTGAAATATCTCGTGAAAGCGAATAAGGCAATAGAACAAGAAAAAAAGGATGAATTTATTAAAGACGCTATAGAAAAGTATAATGAAGTCCTTAAAATTGATAATAAATATGCTCCTGCATATTTTCAATTAGCTCTTATCAATAACACAAAGAAAGATTTTAATTCTACTGTTGAATGTTTGGAGAAAACCATATCCGCTGATGCAACTCATATAAAGGCAAAAACTTTGCTTGCCCTGTTATATTATGAACAGGGACGAGCTTTTCAACAGAAAAAAAATCTGAAAAAAGCTTTGGAGTATATGGAAAAATTTGTTGATATGCCAATTGCTAAAGAAAAGATGAATGATAAATATTCCATTACACTTTATATTATGGGTTATATTCATTCAAATTTTAAAAATTACAAGGTAGCGAACGAATGTTTTAAAAAACACATTGAAATGTTTAAGGATAAGAAAAAAACAGAAACCTATTATTTTGCAGTTTATATGGTTGGGATTAATATATATACGGATATGGAAAGCTTAATAATTAAAAATAATCTAACAAAGAATATAAAAAAGCTCAAGGGATTTATATCTAATTATCCAGATGTAGAAAAATATTTAGAGATAACCGTTAAAGCCCCCATGGCTAAATGGACAGAATCCGCATGTTTTAGTCTTCTTAAATATTATATATACAAGGGGGATAAGGCTAAGGCAAAAGCAATGGCTGAAGAACTTATAGAAAAATATCCTCAATCAAACGATTTAGGAATATATAAAGGACTTTTAAAGAATCAAATTAGTAAAATGAAATAGAATTTTTTCTATTTTTTTGTAAATAGCATTTGGGCAGGTTTTTCAACCTGCCCTTTTTATATTTAGAGTATAGATATTTAAGCGTAAAATGAATAAAGACTTGACAAATACTTGTTTTTTTTATATATTATGCTTTAAATTCAAATTGAAGAGTAGAGTTATCTACTCAAGATAAAGGAGTTACTGTGAAAAGAACGTATCAACCTAATAATAGGAAAAGAAAAAAGACGCATGGTTTTAGAGAGAGGATGTCTTCAAAGGGTGGAAGATTAGTACTAAATAGTAGAAGAAGAAAGGGTAGAAAACGCTTGGTTGTTTAAGTCCTTATTAAGTGATGTCTTTTAAGTTTTATAAATAAAAAAAGAAACAAGAAAAAAAAGGATTTTTTGTTTTTATTAAGAAATTAAAAAAGAATCAAGGGGCGTTTTTTTTTTTGTATTTTTTAAAATCTGATTTACCTTATAGTCGTTTTGCAATATCAGTTAATAGAAAAATTGGTAATTCTGTTGAGAGGAATTATATTAAGAGACTGCTTAAGGAGCTTTTCAGGCTTAATTCAAGTTTGTTAGGCTCGAAATTCGATTTGTGGATAGTAATGAAAAAGAAATTTGGTTGTGAGGATATGCACAAGATAGAGACTTTGTTCATAGATAACTTAATTAGTATTAATTATGAAAATAATTAGTCAATCAATCAAATGATAAAAAGTGTTTTTATGATTTTAATAAAAGGCTATAAAAAACTTATATCTCCGATGCTTGGTAATAATTGTAGGTTTTATCCCACTTGTTCGACTTATACATATCAGGCAATAGAAAAACACGGAGTAATAAAGGGCAGTTATCTCGGTACCAAGAGACTTTTAAGGTGCAATCCTTTATTTAAAGGTGGAATAGATCCGGTTCCCGACAAATTTGAGGTGAAAATAAAATGGAAACAAGACGACTAATTTTAGCAACGACTCTATCTATAATGGTCTATATGGGGTATTTAATGTTTTTTACTCCAAAACAAGCTGTAAAAACATATAAACCTGACAAAATTAATAAAAAAATTAATGATGTTAAAAATAACAATGTAAATAATAGCGTAAACAATGATGTAAAGAATGAACAGGAACAACAAAAAATTCAAAATAACAAAAAAGATATTGCAAAACAAACTCATATAGAGAAAACAAATTTATCAGATAATACAAAGGGCGTAATCTCGGTAGCTGAGAAAAAAGAACTTGTTAAAGTTGATACTGAATTATTTACAGCGATATTTACGAATAAGGGAGCCGCATTAAAATCTTTTGTTCTTAAAAAGTATAAAGACGATGATGAAAAACAAAAAAATCTTTTAGACTTAGTATCTAAAAAGATAAATACCGAGCAAGATGAATTATTACCCTTCCACTTCTCTACCTTTGATCAGAGAAACATTAATAATGAATTATACGAAGATGCCAATAAAACTTTTTATAAGTATGAAAAAAAAGAAGATAGAAATAAAATTATTTTAGAATTTAAGTTCATTAAAAATAAGGTACAGGTCAGTAAGACTTTTACTATTAATAAGGGGACATATGTTATAGGTCTTGATTCTAAAATTGTTAAAGAGGGTAAGAGAATAGCCGCACCGTATATTTTCGGTCCTGAACTTGGAAATAATTTAAGACAGTCGAGTTCTATTTATGAGGCAAAGGGTTTTGACGGAGCAAATGTAGAAAAAACTTCATTTAAAAGCATGAAATCGGGATATGTAAATTTTGGCAAAACAAACGGATATAATTTTAATTGGGGTGCATTTGATACAACTTATTTTACTATTGCCTTCAAATTCGATGTGAAGGATAGAAATTCGAGAATATCTACCTTTGTTAGCGAAATCGTAGCTAAGGACGGTAAAAAAATTAGAAAAGCATATCTCATTGCAACAAATTCTAAGATGGTCTTTATGGGACCTAAAGAGGAAAGAATCTTAGAGAAAAGTGGTAAAGATTTTGGCTTTATTGAAATTAATCAAGTCATCAGTTACGGTTACAGTTGGTTTACTCCAATTGCAAAATTAATATTAAAGGGCATAAATTTCATACATGAAAAAGTATTAAATCATGGTAATTATGGTTGGGCAATTGTTATCTTTACTATCTTTTTAAAGTTATTATTATTTCCTCTAACTTACAAGTCAAGTGTTTCAATGGCTAAGATGCAGACTATTCAACCCAAGATGAAGGCACTAAAAAAGAAGTATAAAAACCAAAAAGATCCGGCACAGCGTAAGGCTATGAATGAAGAGTTAATGGCTCTGTATAAGACGGAGAAAGTTAATCCTGCCGGAGGATGTCTTCCTATGTTGCTTCAAATGCCTATTTTATTCGCATTCTTTACACTCTTAAGAAATGCAATAAATGTCAGACATGAGGTTTGGATATTGTGGATTAAGGATTTATCTATGCTTGACCCCTATTATGTTTTACCTATTTTAATGGGGCTTACTCAAATAATATTGGCAAAGATGTCGCCTGCGAGTGGCGATGCCAACCAAAAGAAGATGATGACGTATATGATGCCGGTTGTAATAACTTTTTTCGTTATGAGACTTGCAAGTGGTTTAACCCTATATTGGTTTGTTTCAAATCTATTGCAACTTGGACAACAGCATTATATTAATAAGAAAATATATCAGGAAAAAAAAGATACAGATAAACAAATGAGAGCTGCAAAAAAGAAAAAGGGAGTTAAAAAATTATGATAGAGAAAAAAGAATTTTTTTCAAATTCATTAAAGGATGTAATTGCTCTGGCAGCATCTGCGCTTGAAGTTGAGGATAAGGATCTCAGGTATGAAATCGTAACGGGCAAAACTAAATATTTCGGGCATAAGAAGAGAGAAATATATATAAATGCATGGAAGGTTGAAAAACTTGACGGCAATATAGCTGGATTTTTAAATAGTATTATTGATGAAATGGAGATAGAAATATCTTTTGAATTTGAAAATGCGGAATCTTTTTTAAGAGTAAATTTCACAGGAAAGGATTATAGGTTATTTCTTTATCAAAACGGAAATTTATTAAATGCCTTTCAATATCTTCTTAATAGATTATTCTCGGAATCAATAGGGAAAAAGATATACTGTGAATGTGAATTTTTTAGAAAAAACAAAGAAAAAGAGCTGACTTCTATTACAAATAAACATGCTAAAACAGTTGAAAGGTCGGGACAGTCTATTCAAATGAAAGAATTAAATCCTTTTGAACGAAGGATTGTACATATGACGGTCAATAGATTTCCTGAGCTTCAATCGGTTAGCGATGGCGACAGCTTTTTGAAAATTATTACTATTTCTAAAAAACAATAAATGGATGAGGAAACAATAGTATCTCTTGCTACACCTTTGGGTAGAGCCGGAGTGGCAGTTGTAAGAGTATCAGGAAAAAAAACAAGAGATATATTAGACTCGATTACCAATAAAAAAAAAAATGAATTTAAACACAGACTTGCAACATATTGTCTTTTTAAACTTAATTCAAAAATAATTGATGACGGACTTGTAACTTTTTTTCAAGGTCCTAATTCCTTTACCGGTGAAGATGTTGCTGAACTTTCAATACATTCTAATCCGGTTATCATTGACGAATTAATATCATACATAATTGATTTGGGTGCGAGACAATCCTTGGCAGGAGAGTTTACATACAGGGCTTTTAAAAACGGTAAGATTGATTTAATTCAAGCAGAATCAATTAATGACTTGATTAATTCCAATTCAAAACTTAGTACGCAAATGAGTTTTAATAATTTAGAGGGGAAGCTTTCAAAATTATTGAATTCGGTAAAAAAATTATTAACCAAACTAGGGATAATAATTGAATCTTCGATAGAATTTGGCGAGGAACATTATTTAGAGGATAAACCCATTATCGATGAATTGGAAAACACTTTAAGGTATATTGAACAAATTTTATCTGCCTCAAGATTTAATAATATTTTGGATAATGGTTTTAAAATAGTTATAGCGGGCAAGGTAAATGTAGGTAAATCTTCAATATTTAATGAGCTTGTATTGGAAGACAGATCAATCGTATCCGATATACCGGGCACGACAAGAGATTTTATAGAAAAGAAAATATTTTTAAATGGTTTTGCCTTTGAAATAATTGACATAGCGGGCTTTAATGATAAATCAAGCGATGTTATTGAAGATGAAGGAATGAAACGCAGTCTTGAAAAATTAAATAATTGTGATGCCGTTATTTTTGTACTTGACTCATCTGCAAATACAGACAAAAACGATATGGCAATATATGAATTAATTAAAGATAAAAAACATATTATTATTGCAAATAAAAAGGATATATCCGATGATAATAAGTTAAATACAATAAAAGATAATTTCATAGGGGAAAATATTAATTGGATATCTGTAAAAAAAAATGATAATACTGATATTGTTATCAATTTTCTAAAAAGTTTGACAGACGAAATGGAAGATTCAAGCTCTGATATAATAGTAAATCAAAGGCAGAAAAAAATCCTTATAGAACTTGTAAGATTAATGAAGATAATTTTAATTGAACAAAAAGACGAAACTAATACGGAGTTGATAGCAGAAGATATAAGAGGTGCATTAAATCTTATTGGAGAAATCACAGGCAAGGTAGCCCCCGAAGATATTCTAAACGGTATCTTTTCGACCTTTTGTGTAGGAAAATGAGAGTTGTCGTAATAGGTGCGGGACACGCAGGAATAGAAGCTGCCTATGCTGTGGCTAAGATGGGAATAGAGGCTGTTCTTATTACCATACAGCTTGAAAGTATTGCTCAAATGTCCTGTAATCCTTCAATCGGAGGAATTGCCAAGGGACATCTTGTAAAAGAAATCGATATTCTTGGCGGTCTTATGGGAAGAGCTGCCGATGCATCCGGTATTCATTTTAAAACCTTAAATAGAAGTAAGGGACCGGCAGTCAGAGCAACAAGAACACAAAACGATAAAACTTACTATCGAATATGGATGAAAGAAGCCTTAGAGAATGTAGAAAATTTAAAAATATATCAGTCAATTGTAACCGGTCTCATTATTAAAAACGGAAAAATAAAGGGTGTTGATTTAATTGAAGGAGAGTCTATCGAGGCAGATGCAGTTATTATCGCCTCAGGTACTTTTTTAGACGGTAAAATTTATATTGGCAATACCATATACAGTTCGGGCAGGGCAAATGAACCGGCTTCAATAAAATTGGCAAATAATATCAGAGATATAGGATTTAAAACCGTCAGATTAAAAACAGGAACACCGATGAGGCTTCATACCGACTCGATTATATGGTCTAAATTTGAACCTCAACCGGGAGACGAACCTCCAATTCCATTTTCTATGTTTACAAGGAATAAGGTTAAAAATAAGGTTATTTGCTATTTAGGGCATTCTACGCCCGAGGTTAAGAAAATCATTGATGATAATATAGACTTGTCTCCACTATACTCAGGTGTAATTGAAGGTATAGGACCAAGATATTGCCCGTCAATAGAGGATAAAATTGTAAAATTTCCAACAAGAGACAGACACCACATATATCTTGAGCCTGAAGGCATTAACACAAAAGAGATATATGTAAACGGATTATCTTCGAGTCTTCCCGTACATATACAAAAAAAATTCCTAACAGCTATACCGGGATTGGAAAAATCAATAATGATGAGACCCGCCTATGCAATAGAGTATGATTCAATATTACCCACACAGCTAAAACATACGCTTGAAGGTAAAAGTGTAAACGGATTATATTTTGCAGGACAGGTTAACGGGACATCGGGCTACGAAGAGGCTGCAATTCAGGGACTTATGGCAGGAGTAAATGCAGTCTTAAAGATAAGGGGACAAGAACCTTTCATCTTAGAAAGAAGTGAGGCTTATGCCGGAGTTTTAATTGATGATATTGTAAGCAAGGGCGTTGACGAACCATATAGATTGTTTACGTCAAGAGCCGAATTCAGACTTCGTTTAAGAGAGGACAATGTATTTGAACGACTCGGTAAATATTCATATAAATTAGGACTTATATCTGAAAAAGTTTTTAAAAGAGAAAATACTAAGCTGAATAAAAAAAAAAAATTAATATCAAAGCTTGATACCTTAAAGGCAAAATATAAGGGTAAGGGTTATAGTCTCTCTCATCTTTTAAAAATGCCGGAGAATAATTTTAAAAATATTGAAGAAATTTACGGAGAAAAACTTTCCTTAAAACTTAAGGATTCAGATATCTCATACATTGAAGCTACCGTAAAATATGCCGGTTATATTAGAATTCAAGACGAAGAAATTAAAAAGATGAAAAATTTGCAAAAGAGAGAGATACCTCAAGATACAGACTATTTTAAAATTGACGGTCTATCGACAGAGGTAAGACAAAAACTTTCAAATCTTAAACCTAAAAATTTGCTCGAAGTTTCAAAAATATCCGGCGTAACACCGGCATCGATAAATGCCATTTCAATATACTTAACAATACAAGCTAAAAAATTAAAAAAAAATAATGCTTCCCTAAAAAAATTCGTGGGTAAACTTTTCCCATAGCAAGTCAGCAAGTGTGTGATATAACTGTGTTTCGGTAGCATCAAAAGTACGAAATCCATAAGACTTTTTAAATCGTAACTTTTCTAATTTCTTTAAGAAATTCCGCCAAATCCATTGGAGAGAATTTATTATTTAGCTTATTTTTTTCAATAAAGCTATTATTTTGTAGTATCAATGGCGAACTATATAATTTATAAACAGCCTTGCTTCTAAAACCTGTTCGTTTTGCATATAACTTTTATCAAATTCAACAATATTTTTTAAGACATCTATCATACTTTCAACTTGCCCGTTATTTTTATAATCACAATAAAATTCATTAAGCGTTTTATCTGCATTATGCATAAGAGTTATTGTTCCAAGGTCTTTTGGTGTTTATATTGTTTATATTACGTATTCATGTAAAAAATTAGGTTTTAATTAAAATTTTAGAAAAAGATAGCTTATTTATTAAATAGGTGTATAATAAAAAATGGAATGCGTAAATCTGTCGAAATTATAAAATAAAATATAAACAATTTGACAAGATTAGTGCATTGCAATTGCTTTTATACACTCAATTTATCGGTATAAGAACGATTTTCTACTAATTTAACAAATATCTAAATGGAGAAATATACAATGAAAACAGAACTGTGAAAAATAAATATAAAAATAAATATAAAAATAAATGCCCAATTGACAATAATATATATAGCATTGGGCAAGTAATGTTTCAACTAAAAGATTATAAATTTATAAAAACCAAAATCTCAACTATATAGGAATATAATTATGAATAAAAAGAAAATATTAATTTTAGGTGCTGGAATGGTAGTTAAGCCAGCAGTGGATTATTTCTTGGATAAATGCAATTATCATGTGACTATTGCTACAAGAACTGTATCAAAAGCTCATGCAATAATAGGTGGCAGAAAGAATACAAAAGTAATACAATGGGATGCTACGAATCTTAAAAAACTCGAAAAAATGGTTCCCGAAGCTGATATTATTGTAAATTTTATTCCTCCTGCCTTTCAGGTAGAATCAGCTAAAATATGTATAAAGTATAAAAAGCATATGATACATACAGATTTTACAATTCCCGAAGTAACCGCAATGAATGATGTGGCAAAAAAGGCCGATGTGATAATCTTAAACGAAATCGGAGAAGATCCGGGTATTGATCACATGAGCATTAAAAAGCTACTGGATGAAATCAAAATGAAAGGCGGTAAGGTTCTAAGTCTTGATTCTTACGGGGCAGGATTACCTTCATTTGAATATAATAGAAATCCTTTTGGCTATAAATTTTCTTGGAATCCAAAGGGACTTATGAAATCTGCCATGGCTTCAGGAGAATATATCAAGGATGGTAAAATTATCGAGGCAATAAATCTTTTTGATGATTTTCATATTGTTGACCTTGAAGGTCTCGGGACATTTGAAACATATCCAAATAGAAAATGTGCAATTTATAAAGAACCTTATGGCTTAGATGATAATATAAGTTTCTACAGAGGGCTTCTCAGATTTACAGGCTGGTGCAATACTATAAGAAAATTCATAAGACTGAATCTATTAGATTATTCAACGATTAAGAATTATAATAGTATGACATATAATGAGTTTATAAGTCGTCTTGTAAACTCCTCTAAGGATGGAGCAGAGGCAATTGCCAATTATTTTAATATTGAGCCTAATGATGATTTTATCAATAAATTAAGGTGGCTGGGATTTTTTGAAGATAAACAAATAACAATTGACAAAGGCTCAAATGTAGATGTATTGGTTGATTTGATGTTAAAAAAAATGTCATATCAACCGAACGAAAAAGACATGGCAATCATCCATGACGAGATTATAGTTGATTTTGACGGTAAAAGGGAAAAATGGTCATCAACAATGGTAGTGAATGGAATCCCGGGAGGCGATAGAGCCATGGCAAGAACTGTTTCATTGCCTGTAGCCATTGCCACAAGATTGATATTAGAAAAAAAGATAACATTAAGGGGCTCGGTATTACCTATTTACCCTGAAATATATAATCCAGTCCTTGAAGAGCTTGAGAAATTCGGAATAAAATTTAGTCATAAAAAAGTTGTAGAGAATAGTAATATTATACTTTAAATAAGCTCCTCTAACGGCGGTAGTAGGGGCAAATCTGTGTAATTTGTCCTAATAATACTAAACCCAACCCAACCCAACCCAACCCAACCCAACCCGACAAAAATGCAATAGAAATATCGGACAAACATATGAAAAGATATTATTCAAGACATAAAAAACATTGAAAAGAATTGAATGCTGAATACCTGTTACTAATATTTTATTATGGTTTTAAGGGAAGGTTTAAGTTAATAATTTTTTTATATATGTTTGTAAAATCAGAAATTTTTAGTTCTTCTGCTCTTATATTTATTTTTATGTTTTCTTCTTTTAAAATTTGTGCAATTATTTGATTGTTTCCTCTGTAATAATTCAATAGATTGTTTAATAGTGTTTTTCTTCTCTTATTAAAACAGGCCTTTATGAAATTGTAGAAATCCTTTATGTCAATTACTGGGTCTTTTTCAACTTTTCCTTCAATTTGTTCACCAATTTTTTTCTCAAATTTGAATACCGCTGAATTAATTTTAGGAATGGGGAAAAAAGAGCCGGGACTTACTGAAATTATTTTATTTGCCTTAAAAAGGTATTTAAAAATCATATTCTGTGAATTTATATCCTTCGGCTCATTCGGATACAGTAGTTTTTCTACAAATTCTTTTTGGAACATCAACACGCCTGATTCTATATAATTATAATTAAGAATAACCCAATCAATAATATCTTTTGAAATATAATACGGTACATTCCCGATTAATTGAAAATTATTATTACAAAAATCATCAGGCTTAATATTAAGAATACTCTTATTAATTATTTTGTACTCTTTGTTTTTTTCTTTTAGATTTAAGACTAATTCTTCATCAAGCTCAATCAATATAAGATTTAATTGAATATTGTTTTCTTTTGCCCTGTCAATTAACAAATTCGTCAACATACCCTTGCCGGGTCCGATTTCAACTACGGTATTGGTTATGGGAAAAAGAGCATCAATTATTTTATTGGCAATACCCCTGTTTATTAAAAAGTTTTGACCAAGATTTGTTCCTGTATGTTTTTTCACTTTATTATTTTAAAATGATTCCCTTGCAAATATTTTCATTTATATAGCTCTTTATCATAATTGATTTTTTTATTTTTTTAAGGCCATTAGTAGGTGGGAGTCTAACAGTTAGGTAGTTAGAAGTTACTGCAAGAGAGAAATCTTCAGACTCTTCAATAATTATTCCGTCTGTAACTTTATCAATACATTTCTCACGATATTCAAATTTAATATTTTTATTAATTTCCTTTAATTCACCGGCTCTTCTTCTTGCAATTTGAGGCAAAATTTGTTCCGGCATTTCACCTGCTTTTGTTCCGGGTCTTGGCGAATAAGGGAAAACATGAAGATAATTTAACTTGCTCGTTTCAATAAAATCAACAGTCTCGTAAAATTCTTTTTCCGTTTCTCCCGGAAAGCCTACAATAAAATCGCTCCCGTAATTTGCATTTGGAAAAAATTTTATAAATTCATCCATTAATTTTAAATACTCTTTAACTTTTGAATTTCTATTCATTCTTTTCAATACGGAATTACTTCCACTTTGAAAAGAAAAATGAAAACTTAAGGCTAATTTATCAATTTTACTTAAACTTTTAACAAATTGAAAGTCTAAATATCTCGGGTCCAATGAACTTAAACGTATCATTTCAATCCCGTCGATTTCTTGTATTTTTTTTAATGCATCTATTATATTGACTCTGGGAAATAAATCGTACCCATAGGAAGATAAATTAATACCTGTAAGAATAATTTCCTTATATCCAAGAGAAGAAAAATACTTAGCTCGCCTTTCAATGTCTGAAATTAAAAGACTTTTGTTTTTTCCCCTTAAAAGCGGGACTATACAATAGGTACATTTATGATTGCAACCATCTTGTATTTTTAAAAACTTTCTTGACCTGAACGATGAGTGGTATATTACTGAATTATTTGACTCGTACTCTTTCTTAATTATATTGACAATGTCTTTTTTTTCTTCATTATCAAAAAAACTGTAATTTTTATACTTTTCTTCAACGGCTTCTCTATTATTTGTTATTGAACATCCGGCAATAAACCATTTAATGTTTGTTTTTTTATAATTTTTCTCTATAAATTTGAATACATCTTTTTCTGCCTTATGAGTTACACTACAGGTATTTAAAATAGCAAAACTTGCCGAAGCGATATTATTTGTGAGTTCAAAACCCGCATTTTCCAACTCTATCACCCAATCTTGTACTTCAGCCTGATTTGTCCTACAGCCAAAATAACTAACAAAAAATTGCATAAAAATTTATTCTGATATGAGCTTTTTTAATCGTTCACTCTTTTCTAAGACTTCTTTTTGTTGTTCCTTTCTAAATTCAATAAGAAAATCTTTGATTTTTGAGTCTTTTAAGGCAAGAATTTCCAATGCAAACAACACAGAATTAAAGCCTCCTGAATTACCAATACCAAAGGTAGCAACCGGTATTCCACCCGGCATTTGTACAATAGAGTATAAGGAATCCAAGCCTGATAATGCTGTCTTAATAGGAACGCCTAAAACAGGGAGTAATGTATGTGATGCAATAACACCCGGAAGATGTGCTGCGCCTCCGGCAGCGGCTATTATTACTTCAACACCTGTTTCTTCAAATTCTTTAACAAGTTCAAATGTTCTCTGTGGTGTTCTATGAGCTGAACTTACTTCAATCCTAAATTCGATTGAATGCTTTTTTAAAAAAGTAATACTCTTTTCTACATACGGATAATCCGAATCACTTCCTAAAATTATACCTATTTTACTCATTTGCTTCTCCCTATATCTTGTCTAAAGTAAAGATTTTCAAAACTTAAAAAAGCAATGGAATCGTATATCCGCCCCACTGCCTCTTTTAGTGTATTTCCTTTTGCACAAATACTTAATACTCTTCCTCCGGAAGTATAAATCTCGTCGTCTTTAAGTTCCGTACCGGCGTGAAATATTTCAACTTCTCTATATTTTGCTCTATCCAAACCATTTATTTTCTTTCCTGTTTCATACTTATCGGGATATCCCTTTGATGACAATACAACACATGCAGAAACTCTTGTATCCCACTCAACAGATACATCAAACAAGTTACCATCCGCAGCACCTTCTAATATAGGCACAATATCACTCTTTAATCGTAACATTATAGCCTGTGTCTCGGGATCACCGAAACGTGCGTTAAATTCAAGTACCTTGGGACCCGATTCAGAGATAATTAAGCCTGCATATAGTACTCC
>CAYOTE010000040.1:0-13762 GCA_964406785.1 uncultured Clostridia bacterium | reverse complement strand
TATAACAAATTTTGTCAAATAAAGCAACCGTAATTTTTTAAAATTTTCATCAAAACCTACTGCAGTACCTAAAAACACACTCTAACTGTGTTAAGTTCAATAATCTTCGTTAAATTACTTCAATCCCTTTAGTCGTTTATAACCAACGTTACTCAGAATTTAGCTATAAATTCGATTAAAAATCCAAAAATATCGAATATCCAAAATTTTATTAAAAATTCGGTTCAGTATTGACTTTGTTCTTTAAAATAATGTATTATCGTTGTATTATGAAAAAGAAAACAATAATATTTTTTATATTTATGATGATTCAATTATCCGTCTTTTGTATAGTGCCCAAGTATCATGGTGCAAGATCGCTCTCTTTAGGTTATACAACAACAGCATTTACATTTGATATTAATATGTTATTTATTAATCCTTCTTTTCTTTCAACAGTCTCGTACAGTATGAGCGGATATCAATATCAACAATCTTATCAGAGCTATTTTGATTTCTACAAGCGACTCAATACAACTTTATCATACGAAATTGAAAAATTTTATTCATTTCCAGATACAAAAAAAAAAAAAGTCTGGGACTCTATCAAAAAACTTTACTCTGGCACAACAGGCCTTTACGGCTATAAATCTAATAATCCTGGTTATATTGGTAAGGGTTACGGTATATCAATATCCTTTGAAAACGAAGCTATAATGAGTACTATTAATAACGGTGTCCTTACAAAGGATGTAAATGAAATTAATCAGAGTGACATAAATTCTTTAAAAGTTGACTTTCTCGGTATAAGTTATAAAAAATTTTCTATAGGATACGCTATGAACTTTTCACAAAACTTAAATATAGGAGTTACTCTAAATTATCTGAGAGGAAAGGGAAATCGATTTCAAGAGTCCCTTACTGACCGGAATGTTTTTTCACCTCAAAAAAAAATTGACAGTTATGTAAGTAAGGGCTGGAATGAACCACAAGATAAATTTTCAAAAATCGTGACGGATTTTGCAGCAAATATGAGTATCGGACAATATTTTAGAATAGGAGCAATTATAAAAAACTTTGGAAATCCCGTAATCTCGTTTAATAATAATAAACTGACATTAAATCAAAGAATTATTGGAGGTATAGCATTCAGACCATCTGTCAGTTTAAGCTTATATATTGATATGGATATCAAAAAGACAGTTCTAATTAATGATGGTGATGAGATGCAACCCTTCTCCTTTGGTATTGAAAAAAGTTTTTTTTCTAATAAGCTGTTTGTGAGAGCGGGGTTTATGAGTGATCTGGCAACTGAATACTTTATCGGTAAAAAATCTCACTCGCTTTATGGATTAGGTTTTGGCTTTAATATGAATAAAACTATTATTGATTGTGGTATGGGTATTGACCCTGATGGTAAAGTTATTAATATTGCCATTTCAGGCTTTTTTATTGTACAATAATAATATATTTTTTACTTAAAAATTAATTTTTTACTTAAAAAGATTTGACTATTTTTTTTTTTTAACTTAAAATGGTGGTATGACGATGAAAATAGGCGAGTTTTTACTGAATGACGGAAAGATTACGCAAGAGCAATTAGACACTGCTCTTGAGTTGCAGAAGAAACAACCGGGGAAACTCGGTAGTGTTCTGATTAAACAGGGCTATATTACAGAAGAAGATATTGCACAGGTACTAAGCAAACAATTTGGTTACCCATCAATAAACCTGTCGAAATTTGATATTGGAGAGAAGGTACTTGAATTAATTAAACCTGATATGGCAAGAAAGCACATTATTATGCCTGTTCACAGGATTGGTTCTATACTGACACTTGCAATGGCTGACCCGTCCAATCTATTTATTCAAGAAGAAATAAGATTTTCTACAAATTTAAGAATACAGGCTGTTATTTCGCCGGAAAGTTCTATCCTCGAAGCTATAGACAGGTACTATGGTACTGCAACCGGGATTGAAGCTCAAAAATTTCTTGAAGAGATTGAACTTGGTGATGAAGGTTCTATTGAGGTTATCGAAGAGGAAGAGGAAGAAGATTATCTTGGAGATCTTGATGAGGATGCTCCGGCAATTAAACTCGTTAACCTAACCTTTAGAGATGCTATTTCCCAAAAAGTATCGGATATTCATTTCGAGCCCTACGAAAAGTCTTTTAGAGTACGATTCAGATCAGACGGCATTCTCCATGAATATATGACGCCTCCTATGAATTTAAAGAATAAAATACTTTCAAGACTTAAATTGATTGCGGGCATTGATATTGCCGAAAAAAGACTCCCTCAAGACGGTAGAATTAAGACAAAACTTGATATAAACGGAAATAAAAAAACCGTTGATATGAGAGTATCGTCACTGCCAACAATTTACGGAGAAAAGGTTGTAATACGAATACTTGACAAAGACAATCTCATGTTGGATATGACCAAACTTGGCTTTGAGGTACAATCACTTGAAAAGTTTGAACGTAATATTAAAGAACCCTGGGGAATTGTACTTGTTACAGGTCCTACTGGTTCTGGTAAGACCAATACTCTTTATTCGGCTATGTCAAAATTAAACAGTGAAGATATAAATATTATGACTGCTGAAAATCCTGTTGAATTTAATTTATTCGGAATTAATCAGGTAAATATTAAAGAATCAATTGGTCTAACCTTTCCCGCATCATTGAGATCATTTTTAAGACAGGATCCTGACGTTATTCTTGTTGGTGAGATAAGAGATTTTGAAACAGCTGACATTGCTATAAAAGCATCTTTAACCGGTCATATGGTTTTATCAACGCTTCACACAAATGATGCACCTTCAACAATAGCAAGAATGATAAATATGGGCATAGAGCCTTTCCTTGTTGCCAGTGCAGTAAGACTCGTTGTAGCCCAAAGATTAATTAGAAGACTTTGTAAGAGTTGCAAAGGGGAAGTAAAAATTCCAATGCAAACATTAATTGATATTGGTTTTCCTCCAGAAGAGGCAAAGCAAATAGTAATTTACGAACCTAAGGGATGCCCGAGATGTCATAATTCGGGATATAAGGGACGTGTTGGTTTGTACGAGGTTATGGAGCTTGACGAGGAGTTAAAAGAACAGATTATGTTAGGTGTCTCCACAGCCGAATTAAGACAAAAAGCTAAGGAAAAAGGGATGTTAACATTAAGAATGAGCGGGCTTGAAAAAATCAAAGCCGGCCTTACATCAATAGAAGAAGTTTTAAGAGAAACTACAAGAGCATAGGAGAACATTTATGGCATTACCCTTACCACAATTATTAAAGATAATGGTTAGCGAAAAAGGAACTGACCTTCATATAACAACAAATTCAGCTCCGATAATCAGAGTAAGCGGAAAGATTAAAAGAATAGAACATCCGCCATTAAGTCCAGCAGAGACAAAACAAATTGTTTACAGTATTTTAAATGACAACCAAAAGTACAAGTTTGAAGAAAATTGGGAACTCGATTTTTCATTCGGAATAAAAGGAATTGCCAGATTCAGAGCAAATGTTTTTATGCAAAGAGGTGCGGTTGCAGCTGCCTTCAGAAAAATTCCTTATAAAATCTTAGGTTTTGACGAATTGGGATTACCAAATGTTGTCCCATCGTTAACAAATAAACACAGAGGACTTGTTCTTGTAACAGGACCAACAGGCTCAGGTAAAACAACAACCTTAGCCTCTATGATTGACAAAATTAACTCCGAACGACTTGTCCATATAATAACGATTGAAGATCCTATTGAATATCTTCATGGACATAAAAAGGCTGTTGTTAACCAAAGAGAGCTTTTTGCAGATACCAAGGGTTTTGCTCCTGCATTAAAGTCTGTATTGAGAGAGGATCCTGACGTTGTGCTAATAGGAGAACTTAGAGATCTTGAAACCATTCAAGCCGCTATAACAATTGCAGAAACGGGGCATTTAACTTTTGCCACACTACATACAAACTCGGCGTCTCAAACTATAAACAGGATCGTCGATGTATTTCCCCCACACCAACAGGAACAGATAAGGACTCAGCTATCTATGAATATTGAAGGTATAATAACACAGGCTCTTTTGCCTAAAATAGGAGGAATAGGAAGATGCCTTGCCGTTGAGGTTCTCGTCCCAAATCCCGCAATAAGGCATTTAATTAGAGATAATAAAATACACCAGATATACTCAAGTATGCAGACAGGTCAAGAAAAATATGGAATGATCACATTTAATCAATCGCTTGCAAATTTATATTTTAAAAAAAACATATCAATCGAATTAGCCATGAGCGTTTCACATAACGCTGAAGAGCTAACCGAAATAATAAAACGAGGTCCCAGTGCAATTGGAAGTCAATTAAATGCTGGTTACAGAGGAGCAAATCATGGGACAAAGAATTATAATTCACGTAATTTTTAATGGAGGATTAGATGCCACAATTTAAATTTAAAGGTAAGAATAGAATAGGCAATGTTGTTGAGGGAGTAAGATTAGGTAAAAATGCAGGAGAGGTACAGGCTCAATTAGAAAAGGAACAAATTCAAATTCTTAGTATTCAAAAAAAAGGGATTGAATTAAAAATCCCTGGATTGGGAGCGAAGGGAGCAAAGGTTAAATTAAGGGATCTGTCAGTCTTTAACAGACAACTATCCGTTATGTTTAATGCAGGATTACCAATTACCCAAGGAATTGGAATACTGGCTTCCCAACAAAAGAATAAGGGATTTGCCGAAGCTCTGGACGGAATAAAAAAGGAAGTCGAAGGCGGTGCAAATTTATCTAACTCGATGAGAAAATATCCAAAAATTTTCAATGAACTATACACCAGTTTAATACAGGCAGGTGAAGCCTCGGGTAATCTTGATACTATACTTTTAAGATTGTCCTCATACATAGAAAATATCACAAAATTAACAGGAAAAGTGAAATCTGCATTGGCATATCCCATAGCGGTTTTAGTTATCGGTGTTATTTTGACAGGAGTAATTCTCACTAAGGTCGTTCCTGTTTTCCAAACTATGTTTGAAAGTTTGGGTGCAAAGTTACCTCTACCTACTCAAATAGTTGTGGACGCTTCACAATTTTTAAGAGATAATTTTTTTTTAATAATAATAGGTATGGTAGTTGCTGTTTTTGCGTTCAAATCATACTATGCAACCTTCAAGGGAAAAAGAGTTATTGACAAACTTAAGCTTAAATTACCTATATTTGGTGATTTATTAATGAAGGTTGGTGTAGCAAGAGTTACAAGAACATTGGCAACTCTTTTAAACTCAGGCGTTGAAATAATAGAGGCAATTACAATAACATCCAGAACGGCCGGTAATGCTATTATTGAAGATACCGTTCTTAAAAGTAGAGTAGGAGTTCAAGAAGGTCGTCCCCTGTGGGAAGCATGGGAAGAGACACATGTATTTCCATTTATGGTAACTCAAATGGTCTCTGTTGGTGAACAAACAGGTTCTTTGTCAACAATGTTGGAGAAGATTGCCGATTTCTACGATGAGGAAGTTGATGCAGCCGTCTCGGCATTAATTTCATTAATGGAGCCTATTATGATAGTTTTCCTTGGTGGCTTAGTCGGTTCGGTTATTGTAGCGATGTACTTACCTATGTTCGATATTATTGGCAAGATGTAAAAGTCTGAAGCAAAGTTGAACAACTTTGAACAACTCTAAACATAAATGGTAGGTTGTTCAACTTTATTTGCAATTAAGATTTAAAAAGCCTGTCTGAGAGAGTATGTTTTTTATCTCTATTATTGGAATTGTGGCTTTTTTTTATAAATGTGGAGTAGTGTAAAGCCTTGAATTTAAAGCACGATATTGAAGATAAGAATAGATTTAAGTTCTTTACTATAATAAGAGTTTCGATATTTATATCTCTAATAATTGTCTTTATTATTACACTGACTTTTGCCGATTCAAAGATACGATTAGTCCCGATTATATTTCTTATTTTTACTGCAACTCTGATTGGATTTTTAAATTTTTTATTTCTTAAACTATACAGCTTAAGAACCTCTGTTTACGTTCAACTTATTTCAGACATATTTTTTGTTACCGTATTAGTATATATATCAGGCGGTATTAACAGCCCTTTTTATTTTTTATACATATTGCCAATCTTCATCTCGGCTGTATTTTTAAAAAGACGGGATACAATAATTACCGCATCCGTGTCCTTTGTTTTTTTTGGTATGATTTCAGAAATGATGTATATTGAAATCATTCCTACAAATATTGAAAATTATCAAAATTCAATTTCAATAAGTATTTTTATATACAATTTAACTATGAGTTTTATTGCTTTTCTGTCCATTGCAATCATATCATCATTCTATTTCTCTAAGATGAAAACAACGGACAAAGAACTACGGCTTATAAAAAGCAATCTTGAAGATTTAGCCTTATTAAATCACACGGTTATTGATAAAATGGAGCATGGGTTTGTTACTTCAGATTATACAGGAAAAATAATATCATTTAACAAGAAAGCACAAGCACTTATTCAATTTAATAGTTCTGATAATATTTTCAAACTATTAGATATAAAATCAGAAGATATGGTAATTAATAGAGTAACAAACAATAGCCGTCATTTTTCTATCGAGCGTAAACTTAACAGTAGAACTCTTAATTTTTCAATTTCTTTTGTTTCTAATATTTCCGAGTTTAAGTTGATTATTGTTTTTCTTATATCTGATCTAACCAATAAAATAGAGATAGAAAACATATTGAAAGAAAAAGAACATCTTGCACTAATAGGAGAAATGGCTGCGGGAATAGCTCATGAGATTAGAAATCCTTTAGCTTCGATATCAGGCTCGGTGCAGTTTCTAAAAAACGATATAAATTTAAAAGAAGAACATAAGAATTTAATGGATATTATTATTAAAGAATCGGATAGATTATCAAACTCTATCGAAGAATTTTTAGATTTCACAAAATGTACACCATTAAATAAAACAAAATTTAACTTATCAAAACTAATAGATGATACATTAACTTTGATAAATACCAACAACAAAAACATTAAATTTGTAAAAAAATATAATAATGAAGTACTTATATTAGCAGATGAAAAAAAAATACAACAGGTAGTGTGGAATTTACTCAGCAATTCGATTAAAGCAGTCAAAGGCAATGGTATCATAGAAATAACTATAATTAAAGGCAAAAAAACAGCTATGTATATCAAGGATGACGGTATAGGAATAGATAAGGTGGAACTAAAAAAAATTTTTTTACCCTTTTATTCTAAATTTACATCAGGTATAGGGCTTGGTATGGCAATTGTTAAGAGAATTCTTAATGAACATGAGGCTAAGATTAAAATAATATCTAAAAAAAATTTAGGGACGGAAATAAAAATAATATTTGGAGATATTGATGAACATAACTGATAATAAAGACATTAATATATTAATAGTTGACGATGATTCAAGTTTAAGAAATATGCTTTCAATTGTTTTAAGAAAGGAAGGCTATTCAATATCAAATGCCGAAGACGGAAGAAATGCGTTAAATTTTCTAAAAAAAAACAATGTCGACTTAATTATATCAGATATAAAAATGCCGGACATAAGTGGAATAGAGCTTTTAAAAAAAGTTAAAACTATTAATAAAGAATTACCCTTTATTTTAATTACAGCGTTCTCATCTACAAATGATGCAATAGAAGCTATGAAATTGGGTGCTGATGATTATATCACAAAACCATTTAATCTCGATGAGTTAAAAATAATAATAAATCAGACTCTTCATAAAAAAAATATTGAGAGAGAAAATGTCGAATTAAAAATAGCTCTAACAAAACAAACCACATTTGAAAAAATTGTTGGAAATAGTCCGCAAATGTTAAAAATATTTGAACTTATAAAGACAATCTCACAGACTGACTCTACCGTCTTAATAAGTGGAGAAAGTGGAACAGGCAAAGAATTAATAGCACATGCAATACATAATAAAAGTCCAAGAAATAATAGAAGCTTTATATCAATAAATTGCGGAGCTATTCCCGATAACTTGTTAGAAAGCGAACTCTTCGGACATGAGAAAGGCTCTTTTACAGATGCCTTTAGGGAAAAAAAAGGACTTTTTGAAATAGCAAATAAGGGGACATTATTTCTTGATGAGATTGGAGAAATGCCTCAACAAATGCAGGTAAAACTCTTAAGAGCCATACAAGAGAGAAAGATAAGAAAGGTTGGTGGTAATAATGAGATAGATATTGATGTAAGAATAATTGCTTCAACAAATAAAGATTTAAAAGAGGCAATTGAAACAAATGAGTTCAGGTCGGATTTGTTTTTCAGATTAAATGTAATATCAATAAATGTTCCATCTCTTAAGTCAAGAAAAGAAGATATTCCTGCACTAATGTCACATTTTCTCAATATTTACAATATCAAGTTTAATAAAAACATATTAAGCTTTGAGAAAGAAGTTATTGATATATTTTTAAATTATTCATGGCCCGGCAATATAAGGGAGTTAGAAAATTATATTGAACGTGCCGTGGCTCTCGAACAGTCTTCATCTATTTCTCAAAACACCCTTCCAACCGATTTAATATACAGCATTCCCGAAAAGTCAATGATTTCTAAAAGCATAGAACAAATTTTACAGGAAGAAGATTTCGATTTCACGAACTATATAGATGATATTAGTAAATCATTAATTATTAAAGCTCTTGAAATAAACAATAATAAGCTAAAAGAAACCGCTACATTATTAAAACTCAGTTATAGGTCTCTAAGATATATGATTGAAAAGTATAAAATAAAAAGCTAAACATATATTTCCTGTTAAAATTTTAGGAATTTATAAATATTGATTTTATTTTATTTATTTGTTAGAATTTTTCTATGGATGAGCGTGAGAAAAAGACGAAAAAGACTCTTATAGACAAGATTCTTAATGTTGCAAAAGATGTAAAAACTTCACGGGTAGCAACTAAAATATTTATTAACAGATCAACAAAGCAAGAGGCTCTCTTTTTTATGGAATATTTAGAAAGTTCGGATATACTTATAAGAAAGGTTGCAAGACAGATTATCGGTCAAATGGGTATTACAGAAGCTCTTGATAAATTAATAGGCGAATTTTACCGAATAACGGAAGGTATGACCTTTCTACCCGATGAAGAGATTAAAGATAATTTATTTTTTATTAATTTAAGTGAACTTTTAGAGACAATTTTTTTAATCTATAAATCGCAAACCCATAAAAACGAGGGGTTTTTAAAAAAAATTGATGAAATATTTATAAGAACTAAGAGCGAAGATTTACGTTTTTCTTTAATTAAATTACTCGGAATACTCGGAGATAAAATTGAATTGTTTCTAAAACTCTACTCGGATTTTACAATAAAAGAGAGGAGAGCTCTTTACTATATTTACTCTTTTATTAATGAGCCTCGTAAATCTAAAATATATGAGCTTGGATTATTGGATAAAGATAATTTCGAATTTGCCGTAAGTAATGCTTTATTGTCACCGGAAGGTCAACAAGTAATTAACGATAACCTTCTTAAACTTACCAATAGTGAACAGAGAATTGTATTAACAAAATTACTTGACGGAAAATTTCCACACTTTCAAGAAACCTTGATTGCACTTTTAAATGTTGACAATAAATATATCATTGAACTTGCAACAGAAAATCTAAAAAAATCAATAAAACTGCCTTTCCCGATAAAAAAATTCAAGGAAATAATTAATACGGGCTACTCACCGGATCTTATAAAAAACGGACTAAAACTTATCAATAATTTTGTAAAAAAGAATGTTGCTGAAATTTATCTTGAAGCCTTAAATAAACAGGCTTTATTTACAAATAAAATTATTATACTTGAAGCTTTATTTAATAAGCTGAAACTTGACAAAAAAATTACCGAGCATTTTTCAAATATGATAAAACAACCCCTTTTGGATTCTTTTACAAATTATAAACAGGATAAAGACGAATTTCTAATCTCTATTCTCAAACTTCTTCATATGTTAAAATTTTCGAACTCTATTACATATAAGAATATAAGAAAACATATTATAGCCTTTGCAAAACATAATGAAGATAAAATAACCAATGTATTAAAAAATAACATCAATGAAGCCATTACAAGAATAAACACCTTAATAGCGAGAGTGGAGAAGACAGAAAAGAGAATAGGTGATATAACCGTTCTGTTCGACTTACCTCCTGATAGTATTGATATTGAAAGATTTGAAAAATTAAAAGTTCAGCTTAAAGAACTTGAATTTTTTGATGATGAGTTCATCCTTGAATTCACGCAATTTCTCAATAAAATACACGATAGTGCAAAGGATGATTGGAAAAAAAGAGCCACTGTTATAAAATTGCTCGGGACATACGGAGCTCCGTCTATTATAAGAAAATTAAAACTTATTATAAAAAACGAAACGAGTTTGGGGGTAAGAGTAAGTGCAGAGAACGCACTTGATAATATTAAATCAAGATATGGCGTTGAGGATGAAACAATACTAATTTTAGTCCCCCTATTCTATATAAATAAACTTTTAAATAATTTTTTTTCAAATAAAGGCTTTAAGGTTATTGATATTAAAGAGATAGAAGAATTGGCACATATTACCAGTAAGAACGTGAGTCACGTTTTTGTTTCAGACAGTTTTATTAAAGACAAAACAATTGATCATATATTAGAATTATTACCTGAAGAGGAACATAAATTAATTATAACTACCGCAAAGCCAGAACAATTAAATCACACAAATAATAATTATAAATTTGAAATTCTTAAACTTCCTTTTAAATCAGATAAATTAGAATCATTAATTTGCGATTAAAAAACATTCTATGATAAGACTATGAAAAACTATGATAAAAACTAAAATAATTTTAGCCTCCTCGTCTCCAAGAAGAAAAGAGTTGCTTCAACTAATAAATATCAAGCCGAAAGTAATAACACCTGTATATGATGAGACAAGAAAAGAAAAGGAATCAATTAAGACCTTTTTAAAAAGAGTTTCATTAGGTAAGGGTAAGAGCATCAAAAACGAAAATAATTTTGACAGTATCATAATAAGCTCGGATACAATTGTTATTATTGATAACAAAATCATAGGAAAACCTAAAGACAGAAAACACGCATTTGAAATATTGCAAAAACTCTCCGGTAAAAAACATAAGGTAATAACCGGTATAGCAATTCATTATAAGAACAAAGCTATATACAATTATAAAGAGACCTACGTATATTTCGAGGTTTTAACGAAGAATGAAATCAACACATATCTTGACAACGAGAATTATATGGATAAAGCGGGAGCTTACGCAATTCAAGGCTTGGCATCAGTGTTTATAAAAAAAATTGACGGTTGTTATTTTAATGTGATGGGATTTCCATTAAACCTTTTTAATAATATGTTAAAAGAATTAGATCTTAATAATCAGTAAAATAGAGTAAGAACATATTAAATTATACCCCTACTCTATTTATTAATATATGATTATGCTTCAGAACGATAAAATTTGCCGAGAATTTCAGCAACTTCGGGTCTGCTAAACTCTTCCGGTAATTTTTCTCCGTTTGCAAGCATCTCTCTTACCTTGGTTCCCGATAGAAACACCCAGTCTTCTTTAGTATGGTCAGATACGGAATTCATCATAATTACCTTATTTAACTTCTTTGACCATGCGGTATGATCAGCCTTAAAGATTTCTATTTCAAGAGCCTTTTCAGGTACTTTGTCAAATATTTTTTGTGCATCGAACGGACCATAATAACTACCGACACCTGCATGATCTCTACCCACTATCAAATGAGTACAGCCTGTATTCTGCCTAAATACCGCGTGTAAAACAGCCTCTCTCGGACCGGCATAAAGCATATCAAAACCATAACCGGTAATTAAAACGGTATTTGCAGGGAAATAAAGCTCAACCATCTTTCTTATCGAAGCATCTCTTACATCAGCAGGAATATCTCCCTTTTTCAATTTACCAAGTAACATATGTATTAAAATACCATCGGCATTAACAGCTTCCTTTGCCATCTTGCATAGTTCTTCGTGTGCTCTGTGCATAGGATTTCTTGTCTGAAAAGCTACAACTTTTTTCCAACCGAGTTTTTCTATCTCTTCTCTAATCTGATACGCAGTTCTAAAGGTTTCGGAAAATTCAGATTCAAAATAAGAAAAGTTTAACACCTGAATAGAACCTGATACAACAAAGTTACCGGCAGACTGAAAAGCTGCAACTCCGGGATGCTCTGTATCATCAGTACCAAATACCTGTTTTGCAATTTTATTTTTTTGTTCCGTTGACATCTCTTCAACAGCTTCGACTTCCTGAACGGCTAAGATAGGATTACCATCAACATTCGGATCTCTAAGTGCTATTTTTTTTACGCTTTTAATAGACTCAACCTCTTTTAAGAGATTTAATACGGGAACGGGCCAAAATAATCCGTCCTTTGTCTTCATGTCTCCTGCAACACTAAGTGCATCTGCAAGATTCATATATCCTTTTAACGGTGTAAAATATCCACTTCCAAGCATAACGGCATTAGCAGCCGTAGCGGAAGTAACAATAACTGACGGCAAAGTTTCTGCCTCTTTTAAAACTTCATTTCTTTTAGCTTCATCCCTTATATACAAGGGTAATAACTCTTTTGAACCATGCGGTTTTATCATTTTTTTCTCCTCTTTTAAATAAATCTAATGAAAAATTATTCTTTATTATAACCAATTACCCCTCTTATTGCAATTATACACCGCTCCCTAAATTTCTTATCACGAGCAATAGCATTAATTCTCTAAGGACATGCTAAAGATGTATAAGTTACAATATCAATACTTTACATAAGTGCTTAATTTTTGATTTTTTCATCCGGTTTAGATGCTGCAAAGGCAAGAATAATGCCGAGTACAATACCTAAAACAGCAGCCATAAGAACTCTGTACTGAGGTGCAAGCATAAAAGTTATTGTATGAGCGGGAATCCAAAAATACGGAATTGTTTTTTTAAATACAAAGTTCCACATTACCTTCCAGTTTAAGTTGACGAAAATATCAGAAATTTTAACTTTTGAGAAAAAACCTTTTAAAGTACCACCGGTCATTTTGATATGCTCATCACTTATTTTATGTACAGTCATCATTACAGGTGCAAATATAATATTAATAAATGTACTTATAGAGAAAGCCTTTAATAATTCAATCCCTGCATTTTTTGACGATAAATTCAAACATAAGTCTTTTAAAACATTAGGCGTTCCTGAGGCAAAAATAATAAATGCAAAATGAATCAATATACCTAAGAAGCCCCATACAATCATCTTGGGAATTATTCCAAAGCCTTTACGATTATAGACACCAAGTGAGATTCTAAGTCCGATAACCTCTCCCAAGGTTGCTAAAACAGCAAACTTTACAAAGCTCATTATTATAGTCTGATTGAACTCTGTATAAAAACCGGATACGAAATCAAAAATATTGAGGGCAGGCAAGGCGCTCTTTTCCCGGAAAGGTTTTCACGGCACGAGGGTGGACAGTATCGCCTCGCGCGCAGGCGTTAACAAAGAGCGTATATATGCATATTTCGGCAGCAAAAAAGGTTTGTTTGAAGCTGTTTTGAAAATGGCGTATGGGGATATTGTCAGCGCGGAAGAAAAACTGTTGAGCCTGATAGAGGATGACATTCCGCATCTTGCGGAACGACTGCTCAGACATTATATGGAATTTCACCGCAGGCACCCGCATTTCTGGCGGTTGCTTTCCTGGGAAAACCTTGAAGGCGGTAAGCA
>CAYOTE010000039.1:0-13940 GCA_964406785.1 uncultured Clostridia bacterium | reverse complement strand
CACTATTAATCTCCTTAATGCCTTCATTTTCTTTCATAGAACTTTTGGCATTACCGTCTTTTATTTTCTAATGTGTAAACCTATCACAGGACAAGACAGAGGCAGTTGAAAGTTACAAGTTGAAAGTTACAAGTTGAAAGTTAAAAAAAACTGTTGAAAATCGGAATGTAGTTTCAAGCATTTCTCGTTGTCGGGGATATTTTAGGGGATGCGTATTTATTGGAAAGTATAGGTTTACTCAAATATATTCTTTATATTCAAGTTTGAATTAAAATAATATTTTATCTAAATTCTTTCAATAAAATGAAACTAAAAGCTGTTTTTTTCGTATAATGACTTTTAGGAGAATAATATGAATAAAATTTTAAAAGTTATTGCCGCAATGATACTTATAGGTGGTGTAGGATTTCTTGTGTATAATATGTTACTCCAAAAGGACGAAAAAGATGATAATACGGAGATAATTAAAGAGGAAAAAGAAAAAAATAGTAAAAAAAAATCATCTTCTCTTCCTGTTAAAGTTGTAGAACTTAAAAAAGGCAATCTGCCTTTAAGGTTAAGTATATCAGCTATTGCCGATGTATGGGAAAAGGCTACTATAAAAACAGAGGCTACTGGTAAAATAAAACGATTGCCTATAAAAATTGGGGATAAAATTTCCAAGGGGCAGATACTTTTAAAAATTGATGATACAAATAAAAAGCTTGATGTTGCAAAGGCAAAAATCAATGAAAAAAAGATGATGGCACAGTACCTTGTAAACGAGGGCTTTACTGATTCTGATAATAATATTTCGGATAAGGAAAAATCTAAGATAAAAAAACTAAAGAGTGATTATCTTAAGGCTTTAAAAGACTTTGAGAAGGGGAAATTATCTGAATCAAAATTTGAACAAATTAGAGACAAATATAATGAGTCAATGATTAACGCAGGTTCCTTCAGAGAGGAAATAAGAAAGGCTAATGACGGACTATCCGATGCAGTTTTTCAATTAAAGCAGGCTGAACTCGAATTGAAAAAAACTACAATTAAGGCACCTTTTTCGGGTGTTATTACAGATATTAAGGTAAGTAGGGGGCAAAGAGTTAATGCCGGTGTTGAGTCGCTGTCTCTTGTTAATTTAAACTCTCTTTACTTAAAGGGTTTTGCATTAGAGTCGGAAGTTAAGCATTTAAAAAAGGGTATAAGTGTAAGAATTAAATTTGATGCCTTTCCTGAAAAGATTTTTTATGGAAAAATTGAAACTATTAGTCCTCAGGTCGATTCAACCAATAAGACAATTGCCGTGTATGTAAAGGTTGATAATAAGGATAATTTGCTTTATCCCGGAATGAGGGCTGAGCTTGATATTGAGTATAAAGTATTTCATGATGTTATGATAGTACCGAGAAAGGCTATTGTACATAGGGGAGACAGACCGCTTGTATTCATAGTTAAAAATAAATTGGCTATATGGAGTTATATTGAGTTGGGTCCTAAAAATGATGAAGAACAAATAGTAAAGAAATTTGACGGAGATGTTAAGGTGGGAGATCTCATCGTTGTTCAAGGTCAGGTAACACTGGCTCATCAGTCAAGGGTTAAGATAATAAAATGAGTGTTGTAGATACCTCGGTTAAGAGACCGATAGGTACAATAATGTTCTATATCGGACTTATTGTACTTGGAGCGGTTTCGCTGTATAAATTGTCAATTAATCTTCTTCCTGATTTGAGTTATCCAAAACTTACTGTTCTTACTCAGTACCCGGGCTCAGGACCTGAGGAAATAGAAAAATTTATAACTACCAAATTAGAGGGACCACTGTCTTCTGTTCCGGGTGTAAAGAAGATAAATTCTGTTTCAAAAGAGGGGAATTCTATAATTACTATTGAATTTCATTGGGGAACGGATATGGACTTTGCCCTTCTTCATACAAAGGAGAAGACAGAGGAGGTAAGAAGTTTTTTACCCGATGACTGCGATGCTCCGTCAATACTTGAGTGGGATCCATCCTCATCACCAATAATTATAGCAATATTAAGAAGTAATAAGAGGAATTTAAAGAGTCTTAAGGAAACCGCTGAATTTATGATTACGCCTCGTTTGGAGCAACTTGAGGGTGTGTCTAAGGCAGAGATAAGAGGGGGAGATGAGGAGGAGGTCTCCGTTGAAATTAACCCCGACAAGGCAAATAATCTTGGTATTACCCTTACTGAGGTTGCCAATGCGATAAAGTCCAATAATATTTTTGAACAGGGCGGAATGGTTCGTAAAGATAAGTTGAGATATATTCTTAAAATTGAAGGTGAGATAGATAAGCCGGAAGAGATAGATGATATAGTGGTTAAACAGGTTAAGGGCAGGAATATTCTTGTTAAGGATATAGGCAGGGCATTTTATAAGAATAAGGTTAAACAGGGAGATATCAGATTTAACTCTGACACAGCCATCGCACTTCTCATATACAGAGAATCCGGTGGTAACACGGTAAATGCGACTCAGGATGTCCAAAAGGCTTTTGAGAGTATGGAAAAAGAGTTTAAAGACATAAACTTCTTTGTTATTTCAAAGGAGGCGGATTTAATAATATCTTCAATTAATTCGTTGAAGCAATCTTTAATTTTAGGTGGATTTCTTTCTATATTCATCTTACTCTTGTTTTTACAGAATTTTAGAGATCCCATATTGGTCTCAACTGTTATTCCAATTTCAATTATATCAACATTTGTACTTATGTTCTTTTTTAAGGTTAATATAAATATAATGTCTTTAGGCGGTTTGGTGCTTGGAGTAGGTATGTTTGTTGATAACTCCATTATTGTTTTGGAATCCATATTCAGGCATAGAGATAAGAATAATCTTGTAAATTCTATAATAAAGGGAACAAAGGAAGTTGCCGGTGCTATATCTGCCTCGACCTTGACTACCATTTCGATATTCTTACCCGTTATATACTTATACGGTATTACCGGTAAACTTTTTAGAGATCAGGCTATGACTGTTGCCTTTTCCCTAATATCATCACTTGTCGTGGCTATTACCCTACTACCTGCACTTTCTGCCTTTCGTACGGGAATGGATATAAATCTTGAAGATTTGGTATTGGGTAGGACTTATAAAAAAAGATGGTTTAGTACTCCTTTAAACTTTATTAATATGTTTGTGCTTATCTTTTTTAAGATACCAGGATATATTGTTCTCTATATTATGGGGACTGTTTTTTTTGTTATTCGTTTTATAATAAGGGGAATAGGAAAAATTTCAAATATTGTCTTACAACCGCTTTTTAGAGGTTTTAATAGATTATACTCTTGGTTTGATGAGGTATATCATAAGATTTTAATAAAAATATTAAATAAAAAAAGCATTGCTGTTTATCTTGTAATATTAGTCCTTGCCGGTATCTTAGGTACGTATTTTATGTTGCATAAAGAACTCTTACCTGCTCCTGACAGTAATAAATTTGATGTCTCAGCAAGTACTATTCCTGCTTACGGATTTATTGAAACCAATAATATAGCTTCAAGGATCCAAAAAAAAATAAATGATTTGAAAAACGTTGACTTTGTCTTTACAGAGGCTGGAGCTGTTTCTAATTTTGCCGGAAGAAGCGAAGATTTGTCTGTAAACAGTATTCATTTTATAGTAAGTTGTTCTTCAAAGGAAGTCCGTGATAATGTTATGTCGAAGGTTGAAAATATACTTAAAGAGGAAGAATTGGAAAAATTTACCATGGCACTTGAAAAAAACACACTCTCTCAATACCTTTCGATGGAGGGCGATAATTTTAAATTGAAGGTTTTTTATGAATTCATAGATAATGGTAAACTTGCCGTTAAAAATATAATGGATGTTATTGATAAACATGGAGTTGTTTCGGAGTTAAAATCGACTATTACCGAGGGAAAACCTGTTTATAAAATAGTATTTAAACAGGATTTACTCAATAAATTAAACATTACCAAGGCTCAGGTATCGGACTTTATAAATCAGGCTGTTTCAGGAAAGGGAGCAGGCAGTTTAAAAAAGGTACAAAAGAGTTTCGATATATTGGTAAGGGTACCGGTAACGGGCATCATGGAAATGAGGAAATTATTAGCACTTCCTATACCATTGAATAATAATACTTATTATTTAAAGGATCTTGTAACAATTCAAGAGGTACCCTCGATTAAAGAATTGACCAGAGAGGCACAAGAAAGATACTTTATGATATCGGGAAATGTTAATAATACGGATCTTGGTAAATTTATTCAAACACTTGAGCCTGAGTTAGATATGCTTGAACTTCCCTCTAATACAAGGTTTGTTTTTTCGGGTGAGGAGGCTGAGAGACGAAAGGCTTTTGACTCATTAATTCAGGCAATATGGCTTGCCGTTCTCCTTGTATATATGATAATGGCAGCTAAATTTGAAAATATTATGCAACCCCTAATCATTATGTTTACAGTACCAATGGGGCTTGTTGGTGCGTTTTTAGTGTTGATGGTATCGGGTAATTCTTTAAATATTATTTCAGGAATTGGAATACTGGTGCTTATAGGTATAGGTGTTAATGATGCCATAGTCAAGGTGGAATATTCCAATCAGATGAGGCTCGAAGGTATGGGGGTAAGAGAGGCTATCTTGGAGGCATCAAAGGTTAGGCTTCGTCCTATTCTTATGACAACGTTTACGACCATATTCGGTCTTATCCCTATGGGACTTATGAGTCAAACAGGCTCGGAATTACAAAAACCGCTTGCTCTTGTAGTCATAGGCGGATTAATTTTTACAACTTTTCTGACTTTAATTTTTATTCCAGTATTTTATGAAGTTCTTGAAAATTTGAAAGAGAAGAGAAAGACCAAGTCCACGGTTGAAGTTTAAAGATGTTTACATAAGAGGCAAGAGATGAAAAAAATTATAGACAGACCTGTATTGGCTTCAATCTTTTTTATAATTGTAATTATTATGGGATTTTACTCATTAAAAAATACACCTATTGAGTTGGTTCCTAATGCCGAGGAGGGATTACCCTCTCTAAGTATAGTTTATTATTGGAGCGGTACGGCACCGGATGTTGTTTTACAAAAGATACTGGTACCCGCAGAAAAAGAAATTATGGACATAAAGGGAATTAAAAAAATCACCTCAAGAGCTCAACAGAACAGGGGTACAATAAAGGTGGAATTTACAAGAGATACAAGAATGAATTTTGCGGAAGTACAGCTTGCGGAGAGGTTAAATAGAATTCAAAAACAATTTCCCAAGAACGTCAGACCTCCTAATATATCACAACAAATTCCCGATGAATTTGAACAAAAACCGGCTTTTGAGTTCGGAGTATATGGCGATTTATCGGTTTTTGAGTTGAAGAGAATTGTAGATAAGGAAATTCAGCCTTATTTAAAATCCGTTAACGGTATAGATGAGATAACCGTAAGAGGCGGTGTTGAGCCTGAGATTAAAATAAATACGAATCTTGAAAAATTGAATAAATTCAATATAAGTATCTCTGACATAAGAAATAGAATAAGCGATCATTTTTTCAATAAGAAATCTATAAATTTAACAAAACAGTACGGAGAGATACTTTTAACCTTAACCGAAGCTCCTAAAGAGATTTTAAGTCTTCAAGATATAGTGATAAAGAGTTACGGTGAAAAGAAAATCAGATTAAAAGAAATAGCTGATGTTTATCTTGGAAATCAGGAGATTAGAGCTGAAAATCGTTTCCAGGGATTTACGAATATAGGTTTTCAAATATATAAGGAGGCTAATTACAGCTCGACAGTACTGTCAAAAAAAATCAAAGAAAAGCTTCAATATCTTGCCAATAAATTAAGAGGAAAGGTTAAATTTGCCATTACCGCAGATCAGAGTAAGGATTTAAACAAAAAAATTCTAAAACTCATTAAAATAGCATTTCTCATCCTTATAATAATTTTTCTTATCTTAATTGTTATAGTTAGAGATATTAAGGCAACTATTTTAATATTTTCCTCTGTATTTTTCTCGGTTTTTACTACATTTACATTTATATATATATTTAAAATTCCGCTTAACCTTTTGACTCTATCGGGATTGGCACTTGGCTTTGGACTCTTTGTTGATAATGCCGTTGTTGTTTTTGATAGTATTTTGAGGTATAGAGAGAAGGGGTATGATTTAAAAGAATCGGCTGTTGAAGGTGCAAGGGCAGTTGTATTACCTGTTTTATCTTCTACCTTTACAACTATCATAGTTTTCTTTTCATTTGCATTGGTTTTTCAGGAAAGATTGAGAATATTCTATCTTCCCTTGGCTTATATAATTGCTATTTCCTTAGGTTCTTCAATTATTGTCTCCTTTGTGCTTATTCCGTCCTTAAGTGCAAGAATTAATATAAAAATCATACGAAAGGATAAAACTTATAAAAAGGGTAAGTTTTTTCCATTTATATTGAGATATCCTCTTGTTATTATAATCCCTATTATTATTGCATTATTTTTCTCATATACGATATTTAAAGAAGAGGTCGGTTTTGGCGGAAGATTTTTTAGTTGGAATTCAAATGAATATACTACCGTTTGGTTGAGGTTTCCGTCGGGCTCCGAGTTTGAAAATATCAAGGAAAGTATTCTTAAATTTGAGAAGCTTGCAATTTCAAAATCATTTAAAAAAGAGGTTGACACTTGGATATACTCAGGCGGTGCGAGAATGCGCATAGACTATTCCGATGATATTAGATATACATCCTTACCCATTCAGCTTGAGCAGGAAATGATAGGAGTGGCTTCAAATCTTGCTGGTGTTGGCGTAGGTGTGAGCGGATTTTCACCGGAACCGTATTATTATAGTCCTGATACAGGAAGTTCAATGCCGTACCAGATTAGAATAAAGGGTTATAATTATGAACGGCTCTTAGACTTTGCAGGAGATTTAAAGAAGACTATTTTAAATAAGAAAAGAATTAAGGCTGTGGATATTCAAACTGATTTACAGAGTTGGTGGGGCGGAAAGGAAAAGTATTTTGCATTCAAATTAAACCGTGAGAAATTAAGACGATATAAGATGCAACCGGCATTTTTCTTTGGTAAGATATATTCGATGCTTGCGGAGAGTACGGGAACTCAAAAAATTAAATTTGACGATAAGGAGTTATCTGTTGAGATAAAAGCAGAGGATGTTAAATCAATAGAGCTCTTTGATATGTTAAATCGTCATCTAACTACGCCAAATGGATTACCCTTTAGAATTAAAGATATTGTTGATATAGAATTTACTACTCAAAAGGGCGGTATAACAAGGGAAAATCAGGAGTATGTTGCAATGGTTATGTGGGATTATCTTGGTTCTGCAAAGGCTGCTGACAGGTATCATAAAACCTTATATAAAAACATAAAAGTTCCTCCGGGATTTAAAAAAAGTCTTGAGGAGCAAAGATGGAGAATGTCTGAAAAAGAAGAAAGTCAAATTTGGCAATCGATTATTCTCTCCCTGTTTTTAATATATATAATACTTGGAATGTTATATGAAAATATTTTCCAACCTTTTTTAATAATGTTATCCATCCCATTGGCACTCATAGGCGTTTTTATTGCCTTTACTCTCCTTGATTATTCTTGGGATTCAACGGCATATATAGGTGTTATACTACTGTTTGGAATTGTTGTTAATAATGCAATACTTCTAATTGATAATATTAATCAACGCTTAAGCAAATCAAAAAAGCTTATAGAGTCCATAGTTATTGGTACGAAGGAAAGAATAAGACCAATATTTATGACAACGGCAACAACTGTTCTCGGAATGCTTCCTTTAATAATATTTAAGGATAAGGGGGGGAGTGATATCTGGTCATCTTTGGCACTCTGTACAGTTGGAGGACTTACTACTTCGGCTATTCTCATTCTTGTTGTTCTTCCTGTATTTTATTATTTATTTTTCCAATTACAGAATTATATACTTGGAATTATCGGAAAAAAAAGTTAGATTATCTCTTCATAAAACAGTAGAGAGCTTGCATGCAAGTGCTCTACAATATCTGCAATTTTTTCTGAATTTTTTTCATGTAGGGAAAGTTTGTAATATTTTTGATGAAAAAATTGGATTTAACGGTGTTGACTAAATATTGGAATTAATGTATTTTCTTATATGGATAATGATTTCTTTTTTAAAATATTGAATAATGCTATTGAAGAAGGAATAGGCATAGCAATTAATAAGGTTAAACGTGAAGATGATTTCTTTCATTTTTTATCAAGATTCTTTTATTATGATGAAGAAAAGGAAGAAATTATTATTGATATTCCTTCGTCGTCCGATGATATAGGACTTTTAATGTTGGATGATAAAATTGAGATTTTTTTTATATCCAAATGTTTCAGATTAGGCTTTTTTAGTACTATAACCGGTTTTTCTGAATTTGAATTGTCGAGTGGTGAATTTGTTCCTGCAATGCGGATTTCAAAACCGGATGGTGGCTTAGACTTGCAAAGAAGACGTGATTTTAGAGTACAAACACCTCCAATGGCTATCGAAGCTTGTTATCAAATAGAAAATGAAGATGAAGAACAGGGAACTGTATCGATTGAATGTGTAAGCTATGATATATCAAGAAGCGGTATTGCCGTGTCTAATAGTAAGGATGCACAGAATAAATTGAAATTGGAAAAAAACAATTATGTATCCATAAAGATTAAGATTGATGATAATATAATAAGTATGGAAGGAATAGTACAGAGTAAGCGAGAACTTTATGATGGAAAGAAGACTGTTTTTGGTATTGATTTTGTAGAAGATAAACCCGATAAAATGCAGTATAAGAGAAATTTATCGATTATTATGAAATATGTAATGAAGAGACAAAGAGAAATAATGCTTAAATTTTAAGAATTTTTCATACTTTTATATAATACAGTATAGTACAATTAAATAAGGAGACAATGATGTTGGATAAATCAATTTTTAGAGAGTATGATATTAGAGGAATTGTAAAAACACAATTACAGAATGATGCTGTAGTAGCAATAGTATCTGCTTATGCAACGGTATTTAAAAGAAAAAATAAACAGAAAATTATTCTTGGTATGGATGGTAGAGAAAGCTCGGAAAGGATTAAAAATCTTACGGCTAAGACATTGGCTTCTTTTGGTTTGGATGTTATTGACATTGGCTTAGTACCAACGCCGTTAATGTATTATTCTGTTTTTAAATTTGATATGGATGGTGGCATTATTGTAACGGCATCTCATAATCCTGCCGAATATAACGGTTTTAAAGCACTTATCGGCAAACAGGCAACGTCTGGAAAGCAGGTAATGGAAATATATGATATAGGTATGAGCGGAAAATATGCGGAAAGGGGAGTAGGCACAATTACTAAAAAAGAAGTAATTGAGGACTATATAGAGTATATTACAGAGGATCTTAAGATAGATAAGAAGGTGAAAATAGTTGTTGACAGTGGTAACGGAACAGGTGGTATAACTGCTATTCCTCTATATAAAAAACTCAATGCCGAGGTAATTGATATCTATACCAAGGTTGACGGTAACTTTCCCAATCATCATCCGGATCCTACAAAGGTTGAGAATTTAAAGGATTTAATTGACAAAGTAAGAGAAACAGATGCTGATATAGGTATTGGTTTTGACGGTGATGCCGATAGAATAGGGGTTGTTGATAAGAGAGGAAATATTCTCTGGGGTGATATGATGATGATTATATTTGCAAGAGAAATTTTAAAAGAAATTCCCAACGGTACATTTATTTCCGAGGTAAAGGCTTCGGAGGTAATGTATGATGAAATAAGAAAAATGGGTGGTAAGGCTATAATGTGGAAGACTGGTCATTCTCTTATCAAGAAAAAAATTATTGAAACGGGAGCGGTTCTTGCCGGAGAGGTTAGCGGGCATATGTTCTTTAACGACAGGTGGTTTGGCTTTGATGATGCCGTATATACCGGTGCAAGACTTATTGAAATTCTTTCCAATTCAAACATTTCTCTAACCGAGATGATAGAGTCTATGCCTGCTGTTATTAATACTCCTGAAATAAGAGTTGATACAAGTGAACAGGCAAAGTTTAAAATTGTTGATAGCATGAGGGACTATTTTAAAAAATCATATGATGTCATAGATATTGACGGTGCAAGAGTTAAATTTCCAAACGGATGGGCATTGGTAAGAGCCTCAAATACGCAACCCTCTCTTGTAATAAGGTTTGAGGCTGATACGACCGAGCATCTTGAAGAAATAAAGAATATATTCTATCCGGTTTTAGAAAAAATAAAGGCTGATATTGAATCGTAGGAAAAATAATTATGGATATAATACTCTTATTAAAAATAATTTTTTTGTCATTTATTCAGGGGATTAGTGAGTTCTTTCCTATAAGTTCATCAGGACATCTTGTGATATTTCAAAATGTCCTCGGAATGGGAGAGGTAATTAATGATTTACTACTATATGATATATTTTTACATATAGGGACATTGTTATCCGTTATTATTTTCTTTTATCATGATCTTAAGGAGCTTGTATTTAATTTTCGCAAAAAAGAGAATTTCGAATTTATAAAACTTATTATTACAGCCTCCATTCCCACGGCAATAATAGGCTTGTTTTTTAAGGACCAATTGGAAAAAATGTTTGATAAACCTGAATTGGTTGGTTACACCTTAGTTATTACGGGAATAGTCCTCTTTATATCAAAGTATATCAGGCTTAATAAAATTAATATTTATTTTACGGTGTTTATAATAGGACTTATTCAGGGCATTGCTATTGTTCCCGGACTTTCTCGTTCGGGATTAACTATTTCGGTTGCACTGATACTTGCTATGGGTTACGAGTTTTCTTTTAAGTTTTCGTTTATTCTATCCATACCGGCAATATTAGGGGCGTTATTGCTTAAATTAAAAGATTTTCAAGTAAATGATGATATAGCATATATGATTATCGGACTTATCTTAGCTGCCTTATTCGGGCTAATTGCTCTTAAGATATTAAAAAAAATTATTCTTAAAAAGAAATTTCATTATTTTTCATACTACTGTATGTTTGCCGGAATTATTACGATAATTGTTTTATCTTGAATTTTTTATAAGGGTTTTAACGAAATATTCAATTATAATAGGTAAAAAACAAGTAAAACGAATTAATTGTAAAGCCTAAAACTTTAATAAAAAATTCAGGTTATAAATAGATGATTTATATTCACATATCCGCAACTTTGCTAATTATGTAGAGTTTTGTGTTATAATGTTCTTGTTTAGGAGGGTGTTATGTTTTATGGGATTGATCCTTTATATTGGGTTATGATGTTACCGGTCATGGTTTTGTCTTTACTTTCTTCCTTTCTTGTTAAGAGTGCGTTTAAAAAGTATTCTAAGATAAGTAATTTTGGAAATATCACGGGAAAGGAGATGGCAGAAAAATTACTTAGTAGGAACGGAATAACCGATGTTAGTGTTTTGAAAGTGGACGGTTTTTTGTCGGATCACTATAATCCTTCCAAAAAGGTAATTAAGTTATCGTCTCAAGTGTATGACAGTAATTCTGTTGCGGCTATAGGAATAGCAGCACATGAAACGGGGCATGCCGTTCAAGATGCACAGTCTTATACTCCATTAAAACTAAGAAATATGATGGTGCCTGTAGCATCAATAGGTTCTAACTTTTCGTGGTTGGTAATTATTGCGGGAATGTTTCTTGGAGCTATGGGGCTTGTAAAGATTGGAATTGTGCTTTTTAGTATTGTGGTTGCATTTCAAATTATTACACTTCCCGTTGAATTTAATGCCTCATCGAGAGCAAAGCGTATGATGCACGAGTATGCTCTTGTATCCGAAACTGATATGAAGGGCGTTTCAAGGGTGCTGAATGCAGCTGCCATGACTTACGTTGCAGCTGCGGCTTCATCAATTATGACATTATTGTATTTTCTGATACGTTCAGGAATATTGGGTGGGGATGATTGAGGCTTTTAATTGTAAATTTTTCATCAACATATTATTATTTAACGAAAGTTTGGTGTTGATTTCCGAATTTGTAATGAAGGTGCAATAAAAAGGAGGGAAAATGAATAAGAAATTTATTTTTGTAATTGTGTTTGTTTTGCTTTTTAGTTTGTCGGTATCGGGCAGTGTGGATGTAAAGAAAATTGTGATGTGCAGACCCTTGGTTTCGCAGATTAAAAATATTGTAATTATGCAGGAACTTGGAATTTTACCCGTTAAAAATTTGGAACTCTTGTGTCTCTATCACGAAAATGAATTAACCTCGTACGGTGCTTCAAGACGGTATGTGATAAAAGAGGGACTTACTTGGATAAAGTTTAAAAAAATCAAAGGCAAGGTTGCCGTACGAGAGCTTTTTAAAAAGAATAAATGGACTCCTGTTTTTAGAGAGATAATAAGGAATAGTAATGGTATAATTTTTACCGGTGGTATGGATATTCCCGCATCTCTTTACGGGAAACAAAATTCTTTATTGACCGAACCCACAACGCCTTTTAGATCATACTATGAGATATCTTTTCTTTTTCATTTGATAGGACGTAACGATAGATCTTATAAATGTGAATTTATACCGATATTGGAAAATAATAAAAACTATCCCGTACTTGCAATATGCCTTGGTGAACAATCTATGAATGTTGCCGCAGGCGGTACTCTAATACAGGATATTCCATCCGAAATTTACGGTATAAAAAGCATAGAAAATGTTTTAAAACAGGATGAAGACAATATTCATAGCCTGAGGTATTTAAAAATACTTAATCCCGATGTTCTCGGCCTATTTGCTCATTTTCATAGGATAAAATTTAAGAGGGAAAGTATATTTGAAAGAATTGGTGTAAATACCGAGAATACACCCTTTGTATTATCTTCACATCATCAGGCAGTTAAGAAGGTCGGACGGGGACTTAGAGTTATTGCAACTTCAATGGACGGGAAAATAATTGAAGCCTTGGAACATAAAAAATATAAGAATGTCCTTGCCTTACAATTTCATCCTGAAGTTTATAAATTATATAAAAAAGGACGATATTTTAAACGTACTCCTTCGGGTAAATTTGACTTTAATCCGTATGAGTTTTTAAACGAGAATTATAAGTCCATAATATTTCATAAGAAAATATGGAAGTGGTTTGCAAAGAGTTTATAGAAATAAACGTGATAACAATGGGTAATGCTAATAAAAATATAACGGAAATAAATGATTGTGAAAATGTTAATTGGTCTTATAACCACAAAAAAAAGGAAGGACCTAATAATTGGCAGGATTTATGTAGTGCATTTAGTAATTGTGGAGGAAACAGGCAATCACCAATTAATATAAATACAAATAACGTTGTTCATGGGGAAAATTTGATTTCACCAAAATTTTATTATAACAAAACAAAGGTTAGTATTATCAATAATGCACACACGGTACAGTTCAATGTGAATGGCAATAATAAAGTAAACTTCAATGGCAAAGATTACAAATTATTACAGTTTCATTATCATGCTCTGAGTGAACATACAATCAATAATAGGCACAACCCGTTAGAAGTACATTTTGTACATAAGTATAATGATATAGATTATGCGGTATTAGGAATAATGTTTATTGAAGGTAAGGAAAATGAACTTTTTAAAAAGTATTTAGATGAATTTCCTATTGAAAGCGGGGAATATGATTCCGATGAGATGATTGAGCTATTAAGTTTGTTACCAAACAATAAAAGTTATTATCTTTATGATGGTTCTTTAACAACACCACCGTGTACTGAAATAGTATCTTGGTATATTCTTAAAAATCCACTTGAAGCTTCAAAGGAACAAATTAAAGAGTTTTCAAAAATTTTAAATAAGAATTACAGAAAGGTGCTACCATTAAATGGAAGAACTATAAAACTTTATTATGAAGAATAATTCATAAAGTCAAATTTCGTGCCAGACACGAAAGGTTGATATTTTGTTTTTTTTTATGTATAATGTGGGT
>CAYOTE010000038.1:0-14309 GCA_964406785.1 uncultured Clostridia bacterium | reverse complement strand
ATTTCTTTTGCTAATTTCAGAGCCTTTGTTGCATCCTCTGCCGTTACATTATAATTTGTTTTTGTGGTAATTGTTTTATAGAAGTTTTTCCAAAGATTATACAGCGGTTCCACATTATTTATTTCGGGTAAAATTTCATAAATATTCCCGTCCTTAATACCGTAAGTTTTAACCGTCTTCTTCTGGTAATCAACTGAAAAATATCCGCTCTTTTGAAATATTCTTAATTTCCTTGTTTTAGACTGTGAGACTCTGCTTGCCGTTATATTTGCTACAAGACCGGAATTAAATTCAAGTCTTACATTTGCTATATCAATTTTTTTAGAAATTATTGGTATTCCCGAGGCATTGACTTGTTTAAGCCCACTCTTATCCCAATTTAATACAATATCAAGGTCATGAATCATTAAATCCATAATAACGTCAATATCAAGAGAACGTGGTGAAAAAGAGCCCAATCTTTGAATCTCAATAAACATAGGGCTTTTTACATTCTTATTTACATATTCGACTGCCGGATTAAACCTTTCGAGATGTCCTACTCCAAGTACGAGATTTTTTTCTTTTGCCAATTTTGTTAACTCTTCCGCCTGCTCTACGGTCTCGGCAATGGGCTTTTCTATAAGAACATTCTTATTATTTTTTAGAAAATACTTTGCTATTTCGTAATGAAAAATTGTTGGCGTTGACACCATTACAGCATCAACACCATCAGTTAGTTTTCTATAATCGTCATACACAGATACATTTGGATAATTTTTTTTTACATCTTCAAGAGTCTGCTTATTACTATCCATAACTGAAACCAAGTCTAATTCATCAATTGAATCCACAACTCTGACATGGTTTTTGCCCATAGAGCCTGTTCCGATTATACCAATTTTCATATTATTTCCTTACTTATTAAAACTCTTTAAAAAGCCTCTCTTTGTTTTAGAAATAAAATCAATGAGAATTTCCGCTTCTTCCGAGTCTTTGAATTTTTCTTTAATCTTATCAACAGCCTGCGTAGTGTTCAAATCAGATTTAAAAAATATATCAAAAAGGTCTCGTACCTTATGAATATACTCTCTATCCATACCATTTCTCAACATACCGATTGAATTTGTTCCGTAGAGGCTGTAATTATCCCTTGTCTGAGATATCTTAACAAAGGGCAAAATATCCTGTAATACAATAGTGTATCCTCCAATATAGGCATTTCTTCCTATTCTTACGAATTGATGAACCGACGAAAAGGCACCTACAACGGCAAAGTCTTCTATTTCCACATGACCTGCAAGAGTTGCACCATTAACAAGTTGAGTGTTATTGCCGATTTGACAATCGTGGGCTATGTGGGAGTATATCATAAAATAGTTATTATTTCCTATCCTCGTATATCTCCCGCCCTTCATAGTACCCCTGTTTATTGTAACAAATTCTCTTATAATATTATTATCACCAATCTCAATGAATGTTTCATCATTATCGGTATAGGTAATATCTTGAGGATCTGTTCCAATCACGGCATATGAATATATTTTACAACCCTTGCCAATCTTTGTATTCTTATCAACTGTACAGTGATGAAGTATTTCGGTATTATCCCCGATAAAGACATTGTCTCCAATTACGGAATAATCACCTACTTTAACATTATTGCCAAGCTTAGCGGATTCACTTATAATTGCGGTTTTTGCTATCATACTACTCATTATTTTTGTACCGAGGACATAAGGGTAGCCTTAACGGCAACATTACCGTCAACCCATGCAATACCCTCCATTATGGCAATACCGTTTCTCTCTCTCACCAACTGACACTGTAAGTCAAGACGATCTCCCGGAACTACAACTCTTTTAAATCTTGCCTTATCAATACCTGCAAAATAAGCCATTCTACTTTCCGGCGGTAAATCCTTTAAATAAAAAAATGCCCCCAACTGTGCCAAAGCTTCAATCATCAACACACCGGGAAAGACAGGCTTATTAGGAAAATGTCCGTTAAAGACATTCTCGCTAATTGTTACATTCTTATAACCCTTAATTATTCCGGTTTCGTCATCAATTTCAGTAATTCTATCAACCAATAAAAATGGATATCTATGAGGTAAGACTTCAATAATATCTTTAAAATATTTAATATTTACCATCTTTTTATTATTAATTATTACTTATTTTTTTTCTTATAAACAGCATCATATGCCTTTATAACATCGGCTGTCACCTCTATTGCCTTATCATAATATACAACATTTCTAATTTCCATTATTACCGTAAATCCCTTTGATTTTCCTACATTGTGAATAATGGGCATAATTTCTTTTTTTATCCTCTGCGTTTCATTTTGATACTTTTTCTGAAATTTTCTCTTGGCATCTTCATAAAACCTTTTGGCAGCAGTCTGTTTATTTCTTAACTGTTCGGCTTTTTTCTCTTTTGTTGCATTATTTAATGCAGGAGAGGCAAGATCTTTCTCAAGTTTTTTTATTTCTCTTGCCATAGTCTTCATCTTAGTCGTCATCTTTTTATCAAGTGAGTTTATCTTCTTCATAAAAGACTTTCCACCCAATGAATTTTTCAATACTGACTGAGAATCAACTATACCAATTTTTGTCTCTGCAAAAGTAAACACGGTCAACAAAGCCAAACCAATAACAATACTTAATAATTTTTTCATACAAAACTCCTTATTATAAGAATAATACTCTTCTTATTTTTTATTTTATTTTTTATATATAACATTTAAAACGAAGGTCCAATCGCAAATTTAAACACATAATTACTATCTTTTTCATATAATACCCTCGGATTATAAGCAAAAATCAATCTAAAAGGAACATTGAGCATAGGAACATAAATCTTCAACTCCGCTCCCATGGACGAATAAATATTCTTTAAATCTATACTCTGATACAGTGCGTAAGAATTACCAAAATCACCAAAAAAATTAAAAGAGATCTGATCATTTAATCTTATTCTGTACTCAACATTTAGATAAAATGATTTATCACCGCCTATGACTGCACCTTTTTCATTTCTCGGTCCAACTCGATATACATCAAAGCCACGAATAGTTCGCTCTCCACCAAGAAAAAAGTTTTCATAAAACGGAATCATCTGATTATCTCCAAAGCCTTTTAAACCTTGATAGACAAAATTAATACCAAAAACATGTCTTGTCTTTGGTATTCTAATGAATTTTGTGAACTCAAATTTTATCTTATGAAGGTTTAACGTACCTCCAAGAAAACCACCGGAAAATCTATAATTTAATAAGAATTTTATTCCGCCGGTAGGAAAGAGAGGTGAATCAACCGTTGAATAATAAATAGTTGGAGACAGGGCTGAAATTTTCCTCTTACCGTTTGTGTAATAATAACTTAAATAAGAGTTATTAAAATTTATATTATCATTTACTTCCGATATTGTTGTATCCTCATAACTGTATAATAAAGACGCTCCCCAAAATCTCCAAAACCTGAAAGATGAAGAGATATTAAATCCCGTACCGTCACTCGTGTACATATAGGGATATCTCATCTTTCGCTTATAAACCGTCATACCGAGACTTGCCGGTAGGTTAAAAACTCTCGGCTCTGTAAAGGACAAACTGTAATTTTTGGTTCTCGTACCGGTTTGAAGATTGATACCAAAGGATTCCCCCATACCGAGAAAGTTCTGAGTCTGATAACCGAGTGCAATAAAAAAACCGTCATAACCACTGTATCCAAGATTAAAATTAATCATCTGCCTATTCATCTCTTTAACTTCGGCAGTTATATTTATCTTCTGAGGGTCATTGGGGTCAGCCTTAATATCAGGCATTTTTTCAATGGTAACCAAGCCTAATTGCTTCATTCTCGTTATAGATGCCTCAAGTAAATTAGAGTTTAAGACCCTACCCTCTCTTAAGAACCACTCCCTTCTTATTACATGATCCTTTGTAAAGGTATTACCTCTGAATTCAAGCTTACCGAGATAAGTGATTTCTCCCTCGTGTACTCTAATTGTTAAATCAACCTTTTTATTAACCGGATCAAGATTTTCTTCAGGAGCTATCTGGCAATAAAAATAACCGATCGAGCCGTAAAATTTTCTTAAATCCTCAATATTTTTATTTCTCTTTTTTAAATTATATACCTTACCCTTCTTCAAGGTGACAAATCTTTTTATAAATTCAGTTCTTACAATCTTATTTCCTTCAACATTAACATTCCTGAAATAGTATTTTTGTCCTAAGTCGAGAGGGATATCTATCTTCAACATTGTTTTTACCGCACCAAAAACATTCTTTTTCAAGAAATAAGAATACTTAGGACTTCCCACCTTTGCCTCTAAGAACCCCTTTTGTCGCAACCTGAGAGTAACTTCTTTTAAATCCTCATCTATCTTATCCTTACTAAAAGAATCCTTACCAAGAATTGCACTCAATAGCGTATGAACCTTATTATTCTTCATACCTCTTCGTAAAAAAGCCGGAGAGATACGTTTCTTATTGATACCTGAAAAAATAATCCTGCCTATCTTGGTTTTTGAGCCCTTATCTACATTTATAGTCAACTCAACAGAATTTTTCTTTTTATTTTCTTTAACATCAATACTAACCTTACCGTTATTATAACTCTTTTCAAGCAACATATCATTAATTATTTTTTCTACCCTCTTGATATGATAAGGTTTATAATACGTATATGTTGCCAACGATACATCTTGCTCGGACAACTTTTCAAGAATATCTTTTTTACTAAACTTTTTCCCTGTATTATATGTAATCTTGGCAATAATAGGATTCTCAATAAAGGTAAACATTACTTTTTTCCCACCTTCCATATCCTCAGAATCAATCTTAATGTTTTTAAAAAATCCGGTTTGCCAAAGTGTCATAAAGTCTTTTTTTAACAACTCTTCCGAATATAATCCGCCTTCTTGAGTTTTTAAATAAAAGAGTATAGCGTCTCTTGAAACTTTTTTATTTCCCGTAAACACAATCTTTTTTACAAACTCAGCCTGTACCAATAAAGTCAACTGTAAAAACACAAATAATACCAATAATATTTTTTTCATCCACATCCTCATTAAGTCACATTAAAAAAGCAACCTTTAAAAAAACCATAACCTAAACTAAAATATATCATATTTCCCGTCTAAATTCAATTGCCTGCGACATCCTAAATTTTTCATCAAAATTGTAATAATATACAATCTTATTATGACTACTTTTTTACCATTAAAGTTTCAAATTATTTTTTATTGCACCATTACATAAGTTTTTTGTCAAAATCACATAATTTTTCCATCAAACTTTTTACCGAGTAAATATTTAAACCAGAATTTTACACTCTGTCTCGTTGAATGTACACGCTTTTTGCCCCTCCAACCGTGTCTTCCGTCAGGATAAAGCATAAACATAAAATCCTTATCCAAGTCTTCCAATTTAGACAGGAGTTGAATAGAATTTTGAAGATGTACATTATCATCCATTTCACCGTGAAGAATGTACAACACACCTTTTAACTTATTTGCGTACTTTAGTACAGAACCGTTCTCGTAACCCTTGGGGTTTTCAGCCGGAGTATCCATATAACGTTCCGTATAAATAGAATCATAAAATTTCCAATCCGTTACGGAAGATGATGCGATTCCATGCGTAAAGTAATCCGCACCCTTTGTCAACGCCATACATGTTATGTATCCACCGTAACTTCCACCCCTAATGCCTATCTTCTTTGAATTAATAAAACCCTTTGTCCTTAACCACTTAACAGCCGAAATATAATCCTTTATTTCCCAATCGCCTAAATTACGATGTAATAAGGCATTCATTTTTTTACCAAAATGCCCCGAACCTCTATGATCTACCGACAAGGTTATAATTCCCTCCTGTGCAAAATAATAACTTGACGCTCTGTTATATGTATTATAAACCATTGCCGCATCAGGTCCACCGTATATTGATATCAATACAGGATACTTCTTATTCTTATCAAAATTCGGAGGTAATATCCATTTTGCCGGAAGCATTAATCCACCCTCAGCCGGAATTCTAAATATTTCAGCCTTACCAAGCTTATAATTGCCTGCCTTATCTATTTTTTTTACCCCTATTACTCTTTTAAGCTTACCATTAACAGTATATAGTTCAACTCGTTTGGGAGTAGATATATTACTATAAAAATCTATATAATACTTAAAATCAGGCGACATCATAAATCTGTGGTAACCCGCTTTTTTTGATAATTGTTTTAAATTTCCCCCATCTATATTAACCTTAAAAAGATGATTATTCATAGACTCTTTATTAAATCCCGTAAAGTATATTATATTATTTTTTTCATCTATACCTTCAATTTTTCTAACTCTCCAATTTCCACTTGTAATTCTATTGATTAATTTACCATTCATATCATAATGATATAGGTGCTTCCAACCACTCATATCCGACATTAAAATAAAGCCTCTATCTCTCTTCAATACATAAATATCCTTAAAAAACTCAACCCAAGCCTTTTGTTTCTCACGATAGAGTTCATTGGTTTTCCCTGTCTTTAAATTGACATTTAAAATTTTAATATCATCCTGTCCTCTATTCATCTCCTGATAACAAAGTTTTGTCCCTTCAGGATTCCATCTTGGAAATGCAATATACTTATCCTCTTCCTTACCCGTATCAATCCATAATAAATTATTACTCGAAATATTATATACGCCCATAGTAACAACGGGGTTAGAATCACCGGGTTTAGGATATGACGTTACCTCTAAGTCTCCGTGAATCTTTCTGCTTCTCACAAGAGTAAAGGTAGGGACCTTAGTATTATCAAATCTCATAAAAACTATTCTCTTACTATCCGGCGACCACCAAAAAGCTCTGTATCTCGATCTTCGTCCCAATACCTCCTCATAATAAACCCAAGAGGCATAACCGTTTAAAATCATATCCGAGCCATCTCTTGTAATTCTCTTTTCCTGACCTGTTTTTATATTCTTAACATACATATCTTTGTCTCTTGTAAAGGCAACCCACCTCTTATCGGGAGAAACCGTAGAATTTTTCATCTTATTCGTTTTGAACAAAGATTTTGATTTTTTTTTTACATAGGACTTTTTCTTACCGTTATTAACCTTTACAAGAAAATCGTTCCATTTACCCTTCTTGTTTTTTTCACTTTGCAGATAGTATTTAGAGTTAATCCACTTACTAACATAGGGTATAGATGTGTAAATATCAGTTCCACCACGCAAAAAGACCTGCTTATATGTCAATCTCTTACTGTATAAGAACCCACTTCCCAATAGTAAAGAGAACATTAGAATAACCCCGATAAATAAAAAATTTCTTTTTGTCTTCATATAAACCCTCCATAAGAAAAAACATTAAAATCTAAAAAAAACATTTAACGCATTTTAAACACAATTATACAATATTAAAAAGCTATTGTGAACATAAAAATTAAACATGAAACTTTCATCAAAATTGTAGAGAAACGCCCAAGAATTCTATTATAACAAATTAAGCAATTGAAACGAATGCAACATTGACACTATTTTAAAATGAAGGCGAATGGACTTAACGCAGTTAGAATGGGCTTATTAGGGATTGCAGTAAGTTTTGATTAAAAATTCAGGTTCAGGCTGTATTTACATATTTAACAATTTAATATAGAATGATATGATATTTAACACCTTGTAATATTTGTAGTATGGTAGTAAATAAATTTTGTTTTTAGGGAAACATATGAGCAATGATAAATCGATAGGTTCTATATTGGATACTGTGGGTAATACACCTTTGGTGAAGCTTCATAAGATAACAAAAGAACTTAATATTAAAGACAATATTGAGATTTTTGCAAAGATTGAATTTCTAAATCCAATGGGAAGCATTAAGGATCGAATTGCAAAGCATATGATTGAAAAGGCTGAAAAATCAGGAAAAATACAAAAGGGACAAACTATAGTTGAGAACTCATCAGGAAATACTGCACTCGGATTAGCGTTAGTTGCAATTCAAAAAGGATACAAACTTAAGGTCGTAGTAAGAGATAAAATAAGTAAGGATAAAATCAATCAATTATATGCTTTAGGGGTAGATGTAGTCCTTGTTGACAGTACCTTACCTCCAGAATCTCCAAACAGTTATAATAATATAACACCAAGAATTGTTAAGGAAACAAAAAATGCATTTTTTCCCGATCAACATAATAATAAAAACAATAACGAAACTCACTATAAGTACACAGGACCCGAGATATGGGAACAAATGAAAGGTAAAATCGACTACTTTATAGCTGGAATGGGAACCGGCGGAACTATTGGAGGAGTAGCAAAATTTCTCAAGGAAAAGGACCCAAATATTAAAGTAATAGCAGTTGATCCGTTTGGTTCTATTTTCTATGATTATTTCTATTCTAAAAAGATAACACAAACCGGACAATATCTTATCGAAGGCCTTGGAGATGAGTTTTTAATTGACTGTGCTGATTTTTCTAATATTGATAAGATTGTAAAAATAACAGACAAAGACGCATTCCTAACAGCAAGAAAACTTGTAAAAATAGAGGGAATTTTAGCCGGAGGTTCAAGTGGTGCTGTAATATGGGCAATATCAAACTTTGTAAAAAGCTTATCAAAACCGGCAAGAATAGTTACTATATTCCCAGACGGTTCATCAAGGTATCTCAGCACGATTTTTAACGATACATGGATGAAAGAAAAAGGTTTTATTTAACCAGTCCAATAGTACTGATAACATAAATTAGTAGATTTTTAATTGTTTAGAGTTGTATAAAAATTGTATAAAAGCTCACAATCATTACTTGAACTCTAATTTTATAAAATTAGAGCTTAAAATGTCTTGAAAATTTTTTGATTTTTTAGTAGTATTATAAATGTTATTGTTTTTGTAAAAAAATTTTACAATTTTTTAATTAATTTTTTTTAATTATAGATTGCATTATACTTTAGGAGAAGGAATGAAGCGGTTTGAAAATCATATAATTTATTTGCTTTTTATATTTGTCTTATTTGTAAATATAAATTACAGTAAGAAATTTAATATTGTCGTAAAACAAATTAATGATAATGTTAAATGGGATGATTTTAATAGTGATATTAAAGCCTCAAACAGACCTATATGTAAGATTACAACTAAATGGCCAATTATAATCTCGGATATTGAGTCTAAAATGCCTCCCATAGACATATCATTGATAATGTTAGAAACCGAAATGACAAATATAGAACTTTCAACATTCAAGGCGGGCATGAATCAATTTCAAGAAATTTTAAAACAATATCCTAATATAAAATATGTCGTATTAAAAAATCTTAATTATAAAAATAAGGAATTTGCATTTTATGTAAAAAAAATATATACAACAGCAAAAGTTATTATATCTGATATAAAAATAGGTATGGAGATTAACTTTATAAGAAAAAAACGACAAATAATAAAAAACATAAAATCAATAATTAAAAATAAAGAAATATCTCCCTATTACCATGCACTTGTTTTGCCATCATTGAAATATAAAAAAAGAATTAAAAACCTTCTACTTAGAGAAGCACCTACATTAGAGATTTGGCAATCTCTATTAAAATTGATAAGTCCTGATATGAAGCCTGAACATATAATAGCTAATATTATTAAAAGTAATCCTTTTGCAATGCTAAATACCACTTTATTATTAATTGAATCAAATGATTATAAAAGTATAATTAACTCTCTTGTGCATTTTTTATCAATTGTTAGATTTAATTTATATAAATATAATACTAAAACTAAAATTAAAATCAGTTCAAGAAAAAGTATAAAACTTAATAATTATATTAAGCACTCTGATCAGTCTGTAATTTTTTTTTGCAGTATGAATATATCGGATAATTTAAGAATTTATTTTAAAAAAAACAGATTTAAAAAAATAATTATTAAAAATCTTTTAAACGATGAACTTAAAATTTCAATAATAAAACATAATACAAAACAAAAAAATGTAAAACTGGAAAAAGGTTATTATGCAATTAATTTGATACCCGAAATAAGCGAAATTTCAGATCTCAATTATAGCTTAAGCGTAAGAGGTAAATATACTCCGTCTGCTGACGAAGTTATAGCAAAAGTAAGAATATGGAAAGAAAAAATGCGGGCAAAACTTAAATATTTCACAGCAAATATGACATCATCTTTAAGATTAAGAATCGCTAATCTTAATAAAACTTTTGATCTTACAATATCAGGTCCTATGTTTTCAGAAAGAGATAAACCTTATGATTGGGTATGGAAGGAATTTTATATTAACGGCGTAAGGTGGACTGGGAAAAAAATCCCAAAAATACCACTTCTACAACCTGAAAAAGTTAAAATTCTACCAATGGAATTAGTCCTGTCAGAAGAATATAAGTACAAATACATTAAAGAAACAATCATTGACAAACATTCGGTATATGTTATGAGTTTTAAGCCTAAGAAAGAATATCGTTTAAAATCAACTTATTTGGGAACACTATGGATAGATAAACATAATTACTGCATTAGAAAAGAACACCTTATTCAAATAAATTTAAAAAAAGAAGTACTGTCAAGTATAGAAAATAGGTTCTATAAACAGATTGGTAATGACACTGACATTTTACTTCCTGTCGTAATTAAGGGACATCAAGTTTTTTCAACAGTAGGAAGAATAACAAATATTGAAAAAAACACAAAAATGACCAATGTAAAGATAAACCCGCCCAACTTTATCACTCAAAGAGAAGAAGCTTATAAAACAAATTTTCAAATGGTTAGAGATACCGCTAAAGGAATGAGATATTTAATAAAGGATAAAAAAAGTAATGAGAGGAAGGTTGAATGGAAGGTAAAAAAGTCTCAATTACTGTGGGTATTGGGTGGATATTATGACAGTTCACGTTCTTGGCCTCTACCTATTTTAGGTGTCAATTATATGAATTTTGACTTGGGTGGAAAGGGACGTCAAGTCAATATTTTATTCGGTGGGGTTCTCTTGACCGCTTATTACAGCGACCCATCCCTATTCGGTTCAAGAATAGATTTAGGTGCCAATATGACAGCAGTTGCATTACCTTTTAAAAATTCCATATATAAGAATAATAAAAAAGCCATAGGTGAAACAATAAAAAAATGGCCATTATCATTTAATATTAATCTCGGATTTCCACTCGGTACTTATTGTAAATTCTCATCCTCCTTGTTTTTAAATTATAATCATTTTTCAAAATCTAAACATACTTCTGAAACCTTCACTCTTCCACTAAGTACCTTTATCTATGGATTTAGAGGAAGATTAACAGCAAATGTCAGTGGATATAAATTTCTCTTTTGGTCTTCGATTTCAAAACGAAGTAAATGGGACTTCTGGGGAATTGATAATAATAATAATTTCGATCAGAAACAACAAACTTTTTATAGGTGGAGATTTGCCATAGACAAAGATTATTTCTTAGCTAATTTTAAAAAATTTCACTTTACATTAGGATACTTTGACGGGAAAAGTCTTGATCGTTTTAGTGCGTATAAATTTGGATTTTTTAATGAAGTTAAGATGCGTGGATTTATGTCAGGCGTAGTTCAGGCAACTAAGGCATATTTATTAAAATTAGATTACGGTTATAGTGTAGGCAAGATATTCAGACTTGAATTATCCTATGATTCCGCATTGGTAACTAATACATTTAATGATTATAGAAACACATATTTTTCAAGTACAGCCTTATCAGGCACGGTTAATATCCCTGTAATAGATATGATTTGTAGGTTTGAAATTGGATTCCCAACTATAAGTAACGGCATTAAAGGATATGTAGTAAATCTATTACTCATGAAAATGCTTTAATCAAATAAAAAATTAACCTAAAATTTTAATAACGCTACTGTAATCCCAAATAACCCCATTCTAACTGCATTAGGCTTAATAATCTTCATTGTAAAATAGTGCAACTATGTTTCATTTGTCTCAATCGCTTAATTTGTTATAATAGAATTCTTGGGCATTTCTCTACAATTTTAATGAAAAATTCAGGGTTAAAATTTATTTTTTAATAACGTATATCCTGATTTACTGACCGGTATTTTAAAGTTTTCTTCGAGAATAGCTAATTTACTGTCCTTCATATATGGCTCAATTTTTTTAAGGGAACCAATATTTATTATGTATGACCTATGTACTTTTATAAACACATCCTTAGGTAGTTTTTTTTCAAGTTCCGATAATCTTCCGTTTTTTAGATAATTTTTAGATTTTGTATAAATCCTTATATAATCGTCCTCTGCCTTTATATATACAATATCTTCTACTCTAACAATATCAATTTCGGTGCCATTTTTTATAAGTATTCTTGAAATAATTTCATTATTATTTATATTTAATACCCTATCTTTTAATTTCTTTATGTCTTTTTCTTCAAATCTTCGTATTCTTTCTAAGCTTTTACCTATTCTCTCTGTCGATGCCGGTTTTACTATATAGTCGATTGCCTCTCTTTCAAATGCCTCAACCGCATAGTCGTTATAAGCTGTAACAAATACGATATAGGGTAATTCACCCTTATTTAATAGTTCTATAACATCAAATCCAGTTAATTTTGGCATCTCTATATCAAGAAAAATTACATCAGGCTTCAATTTAGCACATTCCTTAATCGCTTCAAAACCACTATTACATAATCCAACAACTTCAACATTATCAAATTCCGATATTTTTTTTTCCAATAGCTCTAATGCCGGAACTTCATCGTCAACCAATAAAACCTTTATTTTTTTATTCATACATAATATCCCTTATTCTCATTGAGGAAAAATGTTTATTTTCTTTTGTATATAAGTCTATTGTGGCTTTATCCTTAAAAACTATAAACAATCTTTTTTTCAGTGTAGATATTCCCATTCCTTCACCGTTTTTTTTTTATAATATCCCTTGGCATTACAGGGTTAACAACAATAATTGTCAATATAGCATTATCATATTTTACAGAGATTTCCAATATACAGCCTTGAAGATAATTTTAAATCCCGTGTTTTATACCATTCTCAAAAAAGGTAATTATGGAAAATGAAGGTACGAGAATTTTTTTTGCAAGTGCATCAATATCATATTTAACATTAAGCTTATTCCCCATTCTTATTTTTTCAATTTTAAGATAATTTAAAAGGTTGCCTAACTCCTCCTCAACACTTACCAATTCTTTATCACTATACCTTAGAGAGTATCTGAGATAATCTGCAAGTCCTATGCAAAAATCTCCGGCATTTTTCTTATTTGTTTCTATTAAGGATGTAAGCGTATTAAATGCATTAAAAAGAAAATGAGGTTGAATCACGCTCTTTAATACATTTAGTTCACTTTTTTTTATCTGTAATTCTTTCTTAATTATTTTCTTTTCTTTTTCGTATGAATCTCTGATGTTTATTATAAGATAATTTATCAGTACGGATATTATATAAACAATAGCTCCAACAGCTATGATATACGGTAACAATTTATCCGTATGCAAGTTCCATTCAGTATTAGATTTAATAATTGAAAGTAAGCCTGAATTTACAAATAATAGTATTACCTGAAATAACATAAAAATTATCAGCCCTGCCATATGTACAAAAATAAGTCTTATGATTTTTTCACTTTTTATTGGTGTACTTGCCGTTAAAAACGAAATTGACCTAACAAAAAAAACATCAAATATAAAGGGGAGAAAAAGCATAGCACCCCCCTCTATTATTGAAATGCTACCAACAACCGCTCCACCCATTACAAAGATAATGAAACTTAAAAGCAAAACCATTATCAATAAAAAAGTATTTTTCATCTTTAGCATATATAAACTTATAATCTTTACATTAATTTGTCAAACTTATGACTTGATTTCGACACCTGCCATGATTACAGTCCCCTTTATTACGAGTGTCTTATTCTTGATAACACCATTCTCTTCAGATACAATTTTATGTTCTATACTACCCATTATAGGGGTACATTTTACGTTCAATTGCCAGTTTTTTGGAATATATATTTCAATTCCACCCCAAAAGGCAAATACATTAATCACCAATGTATCCTCCTTGAAATCAGCATCATTTAAAATAACCTTACATCCTCCCAATACGGCAGATAAGTTTCCGCCTTGTAACTTTTTAGAAGAATATCTAAAATCACTCCCACCGAGAAAAACAGAATTATCAATATAGTCGTTATCTGTATATCTTGACTTACCTTCAATTCCCCCATTTTCCCCCGTATCCTCTTTGCTACTTTTATAATGATTATCGGAGAATATTTTAATCCCCAATAAAATCATAAAGGCAGGCCATAT